>CAZEYG010000066.1:0-8107 GCA_964516575.1 uncultured Defluviitaleaceae bacterium | reverse complement strand
AAACAGGCATTTTGCTATTGCGGAGAAATGGCTTGATAAGATGGCCGCAGCCGAAATTATTGGCAATTATGAATACTTTGAAAAGGCAGTTATGACATCTAAAAACGCCCGAAAATTCTTAGATTTTGATAATGAGGTGTTGGAATATATTGTTGGGCTGCCAATAACCTCTCGTGCGGAATTCCTTGAGAAATTTAATGTTGAGCTTGACCGCAAGGGGCGTATGGATACGCATGAATCTGAGCAATGTGAGTTTGTTATTGACTTATTATGCAGCAGAAGTGTTTTAGACCCCCTTGGACGATTAGCAATAGGTAACAACATCACTCCAAGAGAATGATTATAATTAAACATATAGGCAAATGGAAATGCATTGAATACCTTTGGTTAGTGCTGTATAATAAAGGAACAGATTATTTTTCAGCAAAAGAAAGGAATATAAAATGGCAGAGAAAAAAGAGGTTGTCATCCCGGCGGAACTAGGAGCGGTTATGGAAACAGATGCGGAGGCTAAGGCGTTTTTTGAGAGCTTAACTGACGGCTACAAGCGTGGATATTGTGATTGGGTCGGCGGCGCAAAATCTGAAGCTACTCGGCAAGTACGTTCGGAAAAGGCGCTCTTGATGCTGCAGCGCAAGCAAAAAACATTAAAGACCTAAAAGGTTGATAAAATAAAGTTTAAAAAGGAGAGTTTTTATGCTGCTAGAAATGTTTATTAATTTTGACGGCAACTGCCGTGAAGCATTAGAGTTTTATTCAAAGGTTTTTAAAACCGAAATAGGAAATCTTATGACCTATAGTGATGCGCCGCCAGACCCCGATTACCCTGTGTCGGAAGCAGATAAGGACAGAATTATGTATGCAGGCATCCAGTTTGGAAACATGGTTGCGATGTTTATGGACATGCCGTCTGGCACACCACTTGTTAAAGGAAACAACATCAATCCTACCATAAGCTTAGACGACAAGGAAGAGATTGAGCGATTGTTTAACGAATTAAAAGAGGGTGGAACTGTTGATATGGGGCTCCAGAAAACCTTTTTCAGCGAGCTTTATGGTATGGTGACGGATAAATTCGGTATTAGCTGGCAGATACTCTATTATACTCGTTAATCAGGAACAGCTTATAAGCTCTTTTATCTGATGGTTAAGTATATAAAACAAGGAGAGAGTCCGTTGGCAAGAAACAAATATCCTGAGGTGACAGTCGGGCGTATACTTGATGTAGCTTCGCAGCTTTTTCTTAAAAAAGGTTATGAAAAAACAACTATACAAGATATTACTAACGCTCTTGGTGATTTAAGCAAAGGCGCTATATACCATCATTTCAAATCAAAAGAAGAAATAATTGATGCTGTAAGCGAAAAAATGTACAGTGGTGTAAACAATGCTTGTTTGAGGTTGAAATCAGAGAAATCATTAACCGGATTAGAAAAAATTAGGAAGCTTCTTTATATGTGCCTTGAAAACCCAAATCAGGAAGCCCTTGTACGTATGTTGCCTAATCTTTTGCATAATCCAAAGCTGCTGGCGAAGCAAATAAACTTAACAATGAGTATGTTAGCGCACGAAATTATCGAGGAGCTTATCAAGGAAGGTATTGCAGACGGCGGGATAAAAACTGACTATCCGAAAGAATTTGCGGAGGTTATTGCGTTACTTGCTAATGTTTGGCTCAACCCACTTGTATTTAACTGCTCATCCGAGGAACTGTATCGTAAGTGTCTGTTCTTTAAGCAGATGACGGAGAGCTTAGGTGTCGTAATATTAGACGATGAGATGATAAAAATGATTACACGTCTTGGAAGCATACCAAATAAATGAACTGCTGGCTGCTGTGTTTTAGGGTACTAAGGCGTACTTGAGTATTTAATAGTAGAGGTAATAAACCCGGCAGTCTTTTTTAAAATGCGGCAACAAAAAGCAGCGGCTCTGTTTCTGCTTTTTGTTGCCGGAGTTTGAGTTTTAGCTCATATTGTTTCAGAACATTACTCAATCTTGAAAATATTTTGTCATTATAAATATATTTTTGCCGTCCTCAAACTTATATTTAACCGAATCCATGCTCTTTTTAACCATAAAAATCCCCAAACCTCCTATTTGACGCGCTTCAAGGGAAAGGTGAACATCAGGATCTGCCCTTTCAAGAGGATTAAAAGGAATACCGCTGTCAATAAAACATATCTCTGCATTAACAAGAGGCTTCTGGTGTATTTGGCAAACAACAGTTGCGTCGCCGCTGCCCGGTTTATATGCGTAATGTGCTATGTTGACAAATATTTCTTCAACGGCAACATCAATCTGCATTTGTGTCTTCATATTACATTTATGCGCTTCAAGCTCTGCATTAATAAAATCCAATACAAGACCTAGGTTTTCTGTTTTAGCCTCAACGGTTAACTGATTCATAGTTGCTCTCCTTTGCAATTTGTAAGCAAATCAATCTCTACTCCAAGTACATCTATTGTGTCTAATCTATAAAAGCCGCATTTCTCGTAAAATACTTTGTTGTCGTTGATGTTGCTGTTTTCAAGGTATAAGGGGCAATCACCTAATTTTTCGGCTGCGTATTGCATCAAGGCTTTGCCGGCGCCCTTATAAACGGAGCCAATGACATATAAGTAATGGTGTTTTATCTTTAGATGGTGTCGCTCAGTTATAAGTATTTCCTTTTTTAGCCTTGCAAGACTTTTCAAAGATGAATTTAAAATAAATTTTATTAAGCTAAAAAGAAAACCATTTTTGATTAAATTTCTAATGTTAATTATTGGGGCCCCCTGAGGGTTCCATATTGAAGCGGCTACAATCCTTTCGCCCACATAAGCCGTATGAATCTGTCCTATTTTATTGTAATAAGTAAGCAAAAGAGTAAAAAATGAAAGAATCTCACTGTCATTTGAAAATACGGTATGATATAACTTATCTTTTTTAAAAGATTCCAACAATAAGTCCGCAATTAGACTTATCATCTGCTTATTGAGTTTTTTATCGCTTATTTGTATCATATTTGCTCCATAAACCGTTTTTTGTTTACCGTAAACATATGTATGTTATCCCTATGCCAAATAACCGTTCCGCCGCAAGCCTTCGCCGCCTTTAGACCATCCTCGGAAACGGCATAAGCAAATATCTGCTCTATCCGGAAGCCTTCCTTATCTTTATTATTCAAGAACTGGCCGGTTTTCTCAAGCAGAAGCCGGGATAATCCAAGGTTTTGAAACTCATTATCAACAACAATATCTATAAGCAAAATATAGTTTTCGCTATTTAAGCTAAATTTGCACACATTGTCAGCGGATAAATTGTCATCAAAATATTCTTTATTAAACAACGCCCGTTCGTATACGTCTTTGCCGACGCTAAGAAAACATATAAAGCCTGCAAGCCGCTCGGCCTGATACGCTGCTATAACACATTCTTTATTCTTTAAAAATCTTTGAAGCGCCATGCCTTCGTTTGTTATTATTTCTGGGCCATAGGATTTTTTATCAAGCTCCAAAAGACTGCAAAATTCAGCCTCCGACATATCGCTTCCATACCTTATTTTAATTTCCATGAAATTCTCCTTTGTATTCAAACCCAAGCATAGTTATATCATCGAATTGCGGCTCATCTCCGGCGTAGCTGTCAACATTGGTTAATATATCGCCGCATAGACCTTTAATATCTCTGTCATGGGTTGCTTCAATAAAATTAGTAAGCCTGCTTTCGCCGTATAATTCGCCGGCTGAATTTATTGCTTCGGTTATACCGTCCGTGTAAAGATATATAATGTCGCCTTTGTCTAGGGTCATTTCGTTAAGTTTATATTTAATGCCTTCCATACCGGCGCAAACAAAGCCTTTTTTTCCCTTGAGTGTTACAACTGAGCCGTCCTTCTTCCAAAGAATAGTTGGGTTATGCCCGGCGTCACACCATTCCATTTTACCTGTTTTAACATTAACAATAGCCACAAACAAAGTAACAAACATACCCTGCTCATTATTCCTACATAACGATTCGTTGGCTTCAGTCATAACATCATTAACCGGCAGTCTTTTTGAAACAAGGTCTTTAACGGTTATCTTAGTCATTGCCATAAACAGCGCCGCCGGAACCCCCTTACCCGAAACGTCACCTATAACAATACAGAAATTATCCTCGTCTACAAAAAAGAAATCGTAGAAGTCGCCGCCTACGTCTTTAGCCGCACGCATAGAGGCGTATACGGCAAATTCTTCTCTACCCGGAAACTCAAAGTTGTGGGGGAGCATTCCTTCCTGGATAAGGGTAGCAACCCTTAACTCTGTTTTTATACGTTCTCGCTCCGACGTAGCGTTTGTAAGCTCTGTTATATATTTAATAATGTCACTTGTCATTTTGTTAAACGCTTCGGCTAGAACCTCTATTTCGTCGCCTGTTTTTACGTCCAAAACAAGGGCGACTATTTCATCTGAGTTTTCGTCTATATTAGTGTCAACAAATTTAATAGCACTGTTTACGATAAGCTGTAGCGGGTTTATTATTGTTTTACGTAAAAACATTATATATATAGTTATAAAAATAACAAAAATCAGCAGCGCTACAATTATAACTAAAATCAAGTAGTCTTTTAAAACCTTGTTTATCATTTCCATAGACATATCTGCGCCAACAACCAGCACAGGATTCCCCGCATCATCACGTATAACATCAAAGGCGGTTATCAGATAACCGAAAGAGCTTCCGCTTGTGATATAAATTTTCTGTTGGTCAGGGTTTGAAAATAAAAGGTTTGCGCTTATAATATCCTCCTCGGGATAATAATCTGTTCCAATAAGAGCGCCTATTTCAAAATGCCCCTCGTCGCCCGGCTCCGTACCTTGTGCAAAAACCCGAAGACCATCAGGGGTTGGTATGTAGCTATATAAATATTCAAGACGGTTTTGTTTTTGTATAATCCGAAGTTGTTTGATGAGAAGTTCGTATTCAGCGTCGGTTTTCAGAGTTGTCATATATTCGTTTACTTTTTGCGCCGGGATTAAAGCAGAAGCCGTTTTAACAAGAGCGGTTATATTATCCTCGTATCGCTTTAGCATTGAGCTTTTATAGCTGGAATAGGAGATTAATATAATAGCGGCGCAAAGCACGAGAGCAAGAACTATGCTTGCAGAAGTAAACTTTGTTTTAAGACTAATTTTCATAAAGCTTGTTTTATTGTTCATTGGTTACCACCTTTATAATATAATAAGCAGATTATTAAATACTAATGTTCTATTGTAGTCAAAGGCTTTTGCTTTTTTACGTATCATGGAAACCCCAAGAAAATCAAGCTCGGCGTCCGTTTTGTCTATTTCGTCAAAGGGATTATATGTTGTTGCATCGTCTCTTAGGCGAATATAAATATCTTTATCAAATAAGGCGATTCTTATGTTTATATAATGCTTTTTTTGGTCGTTAAAGCCATAACTTATAATATTTGCCGCAAGCTCTTCTATTGTAAGGTTTATATAATAAGCGTTCTTTTTATCAACATTATGAGTTTCGCAAAAATCTTCAATCTCTGCTACGCATCTTTGAAGCCCGGATAAGTCGGAGGAAAGAGCAGTTTCATAAACACAATCGTTTTCAATAACAGGCTCCGTTAATAGAAGAAGATTGTTACAACCCTCTTTTTTCCTGATAATAAATGCCGCAGTTATTATCCCGGCAAGCGTAACAGCTTCGGTTAATATCATAGCGGTAGCTATGCCTTGAACACCAAAAAACATTGTTAAAGGTAAGCTGAAAGTAATAAGCAGAATAAATCCTCGCATTATATAAACAGTGCCGGCTAGCTTAAATCTTTTGGTTGTTTGAAAATAACTTGCAAAAACACAGTTTAAGCAGCTTAGAATTATGGAAAAGCTGTAGAGCCTTATCGTAGACGCAGCAACGGATAAGTCACCTGTTAGGCCAAATGTAGATACTATAAGTTCTGCTCCAAAAAAGACTATAAGTGAGACAAAAAGACTAAGCAGCAAAGATGTTTTGAAGGCAAGCTCAGAGGTCATATAAATTACCTTAGTATCCTTCTCGCCCAAAAACGTGCCTATAAGTGGTGAAATAGCAAGGGAGATTCCGTCGAAAACAGCATAGGCAAATAAAGAAACGTTAAACAATATGTTATAAATGGCAAGACCGCTATTGCCTGAAACAGAAAGCAATATGTTGTTGAAAATGATTAGAGAGATGCTTTGGTATATGTAAGCCGAAGCAATGCCAAAACCGCTTTTGAAAATTAAGGCACCTTCAATTAGCTTTGGCTTAAAGGGGACAAGCCTTAGATGGTTACTTTTCTTAAAAAAGTGCAGCGTATAAACAATAATAGCCGAAAGCTGCCCAAGCACCATAGCAAGTGAAGCGCCAAACATTCCCATATTAAACATAAAAATAAATACTAAATCTAAAACAAGGTTTACTATCATTGACAAAGAGATTCCGATTGTTGAAAGCAACGGGTCTGCATCGCTTCTAATCATCAGCGACAGAACCGGCGCCAGTACAAAGGCAGGAGCCGCTAAAACAATCAGCCGCATATAGTCATAAACATATGAACCGAGATTTCCGCCTCCAAAGGCAGAAACTATTGAGCCTAAAAATATTGTACTAAAGGCGGCTATTAAAAGCCCGGCTGCTGATGAAAACATAACGGTATTTGTAAAATGAACGTTTGCCTTTGCCTTATCCTCGGAGCCAAGAGCTTCTGCTACCTTTACGGAGCCTCCAACCCCAAATGCAAAGCTAAAGAGATTATAAACCATATAAACCGGCAGGGCAACTGCCAAAACCGAAAGGCCGCTTTCGCCAAAAGCATTTCCCAAAATAACTGCGTCAACAAACGTGCCTAAAACAACGCCAAGGGAAGAGAGGATGCTGTTTATAACAAATATTCTAAAGGCCTTCCTTATAAAATACTTATTGTTCATAATACTGACCCGCTTAAAATAATAATTGTTTGAAATACAGTTTATATCATAATGTCGGTAAAATCAAGAACATATATTAAAGTTTAATAAAATGTTTTGCTACAGGAAATTCTATATGATATAATCAAATCAGCTGCTATTTCAGCGGCAATTGCTATAAAGCATAAGGAGGTAGTTAAATGAGTTTTCTTGACGGAATGACAAAGGAAGAGCTAAAAGAGCGTATTGTAGAAAATGTTAAGACAATGTTCAGGAAGCCTATGGAATCCGCTTCTATGGAACAGATTTATCAAGCGCTTGCCTTTACAATTAGAGACGTAGTAACTGACAAATGGATACTTACTCACGAGAATTATAACAAAAGGGATGCTAAAGTTGTTTACTATCTGTCTATGGAGTTTTTGATGGGCAGGTTTTTAGGAAACACAATCATCAACCTTACTATGCTTAATGAAGTTAGGGAAGTGCTTGACGAATTAAATATAGACTATAATATGCTTATTGAAGCTGAACGAGATCCCGGCCTTGGCAACGGCGGCTTAGGCCGTTTAGCCGCCTGCTTTTTAGATTCGCTGTCTACCCTTGAATATCCGGCTTATGGCTGCGGCATAAGGTATCACTACGGCATATTTGAACAAAAGATAGAAAATGGTTATCAGGTTGAATACCCAGATAATTGGCTTATTAACGGGGATATTTGGGGCGTTAAGCGTCCTGAATACGCTGTTGAGGTCAAATTCGGCGGTACTGTAACGCCGGTAAAAATGCCTGGCGGCAACTACAGCTTTGAGCAGAAGGGTCATCAATCCGTCATGGCGAATCCATATGATTATCCTGTCCTTGGTTCCAACAACAACACTGTTCATACCTTCAGGCTTTGGGACGCAGAGGCTAAAAACAAATTTGACCTCCAATCCTTTAATCAAGGCAATTATGCAAAATCCGTAGAAGATCAAAATCTTGCTAGGATGCTTTCAGAGGTTCTATACCCGGCGGATGACCATATATCAGGTAAGGAGCTTAGGCTTAAGCAACAATACTTCTTTATTTCGGCTACGCTGCAAAGGGTTCTTACGAGACACGCCGGCCTAGGGCACAGCATGTCGACTTTAGCTGAAAAGGTTCAGTTCCAGCTTAATGACACTCATCCGACGGTTGCTATTGCCGAGCTTATGCGTCTG
>CAZEYG010000065.1:0-8145 GCA_964516575.1 uncultured Defluviitaleaceae bacterium | reverse complement strand
TAAAATAAACCTGAGGTGAAGAATAAACAAACCCCTTATTATCCTTAGCAAACACTCTAAACTCATAGGTTATATTTTCGTCATCGTCAGGTAAATAAGCCAAGGCAGTTAAATCACCTGATTGGCCGTCGATTGTTTTAACCGGCTTAAACAGAGTATAATCGTCTGAATGGATAAACATAACAACGGTGTATTCAAAGGGGCCTGCACCAACGGCCTCAGAAAAAGATATGGAACATTTCCCAAAGCCGTCCTCAAACCGTTTAACGGACGTAACGGCCGGAGGTTTAGTAATTGCCGTAGGTTCAGCCGTATAACCGGAAATGTTCAGAAAATAACCGTAAAGGCCGTCAACCTGCGGGGCAAGGGGAATATCTAGGTTAAACTGGGGCATAGAATTAAAATAAGGCAAGGCTGGCTCATCTAAACTTTCGTCTGAATAAACATAAGAGGCCTTTGCAAGAGGAGAGCCTAAAAGCTGCACATAATCGTTAGCTGCTATTTCCGTAACGTCCCATTTATAGCTATAACCCTCGCTATCAGAGCCCATATAACAGACAGGGTATTCTTCAAATCCTCTTAACTGGCCATACTCAGAAAAATTCCATTCATTATAGTACATATTTTCACTTGCCGTAATATTATATATAGTATAGTGGTGGCCGTATTCATGGCTAAGTATACGCGCTATCGATGATACGTCTCTGAAGTTGTCGATATTATAAATATTAATACTAGCATTTGAGCCTAAAATGTATTTACCGTCATAGCCCATATATAAATCGTCCTCATAGTTTGCATCGGTAAAACCTTGAGCCTTCGGGTATAGATTAATAAACCTAAGGTATCTAAGCTCCTCACCATGGAAATTATTTATAAGCTCGGCATAAAGCTCTTCCAGCATGAAGCCGGTCCACATGCTTGAATAGCTTGTTATGATGACGTTTTCGTTGGTATAGACGTCGGTATATGAAGCCTCACTGAATGCAGCCGCCGCTTGTTTTTTTTCTTCGTCCCGGACAAAAGTCTTGTCCGGGTTTATATCGTCAGAGTCAAAGTCGGAAGCGGGAATTATATCGGCAGATTCCTCGGGATAATCAGAATAAGCCTGATAAACGCTGGCTGTTTTTACGGTTTTGTCTATTAAAACCTTGCTATTATAGGAATAAGTCGCAAAAAGCAAAACCGGCAACGCCGCAAAAAAGCATCGAAATACTTTATAATAGTCCATGCGCTCCCCCTCTTTGATATATGCCGTATTTTAAGACAAGCCTGCCCTTATGTAACAGTTTTTAGTTAGTATAGATAAAAATTATTTAGAATATATTAAGCTACCATTAAATTAATGTAACATTATTTGTTTTATATTTGTTTTAATATCTGTTTTATTATTTGAAGTAATGTGATATAATATTTATAATTAAGCTAAAAAATCATGTAAATGATATAGAGGTGCTATATGAAAAATAAAAAAGCCAACCGAAACGCAAACATTGTTATCGCCATAATATGTATTTTAGCCTTCAGCAGTATTGCTCTAATGCTGATAATGCCGATTATGCGGGGTAATGTTCAAACCACTAACGTTGTTACTATTCCTACAGCAAAGGCTATTATAACGTCTAAAGACGGTTCTACTCATTCAGTTTCCGCTAACTTTTCAATAGACGTTAAGTCAAGGGAAGTAGACAAAGTTGACAGAACCGGCCTATCCACCCGTATTTCAACGATTATGGCGGACTTAGATTATGACAAAATAATTTCTGCCGACGGAACTTCCTATGTTAAGGAAAAGGTTATGGACGAGCTAGGTGGCGTCGCCGGTAAGGTTAAGATTGAGCGGCTTTATTTAACTGATATGCAATCGGGAATGTCTAGGCTGTTTTATGAAGACGGGCCGGTTGAAAACAAAAGAAACGATACTATGAAAGAAATATTCCAAGGCATTAAGTAAGGTAACTAAACAGTTATTAAATTGGGGCTGTCTTGCTAAGAAAAAAGCAAGACAGCCTTAAACAGATTGTCGACAACTAAGTTTTTAGGTTTTAGTGTCGCAGACTATAAACATTTTGGGCGAATTTATTTCGACCAAAACGCAAAGAAATGCCGTAATGACGCCATAGGTGGCGTGTAGGCATTTCTTCGATAAGTACTCGGCAAAGTGGATTCGCCACTTTGCCGGCAGTCTAAATCCCCCATATTGGGTTTTTTTAATATAAGTGACAAGCCACCTTATGCTCACCACTTAGCGCCTTTAATACAGGTTTTTCCTTATAGCAAATATCCTTAGAAACACTACATCTTTCCGCAAACCGGCAGCAATCCTTCGGGTTAATAGGGCTAGGTATTTCGCCCATAAGCCTTACTCGCTCCTTGCTTTTGGCAACTCGTGGGTTTGCCTCGGGTATTGCGGACAAAAGCGCCTGGGTATACGGATGCATAGGGTTTTTGTACAAATCCTCTGCAAGTGACTGCTCAACAATCACCCCTAAATACATTACGATAATCCTGTCGGAAATATATTTAACTACGCTTAAGTCATGTGCAATAAATAAATATGTAAGCTCCCGTTCCTTTTGAAACCTTTTGAGCATGTTAAGTACTTGTGCCTGAATAGACACGTCCAGCGCAGAAATAGGCTCATCACATACGATAAACTTAGGATTTACAGACAACGCCCGGGCTATGCCTATACGCTGCCGCTGGCCGCCGGAAAATTCATGAGGAAACCGGGACATATGATCCTTGTTAAGGCCAACGCTTTTCAAAAGCTCTTCAACCCTGTCGTCCAACTCCTTCTCCCTAAGATTATTATGCAGTCGGATACCCTCACCTACTATATCCTTAACCGTCATTCTTGGGTTAAGGGAAGAATATGGGTTTTGGAATATCATTTGAGTGTCTCTGCAAAAACTCATTTTCTGCTGCTTGGATTTATAGCCGTAAATGTTTTGACCGTTATAGAGTACCTTACCGCCGGTTGGCTCATACAGCCTGACAAGGCACCGGCCGGTTGTAGATTTTCCACAGCCCGATTCCCCTACAAGACCTACTGTTTCCCCCTTGTAAACATCAAAACTTACGTCCTCAACAGCTTTAAGCGTCTCATTTTTATTTAAAAAGAAAAATTTGCTTAGATTTTCAATTTGTAATAGGATCGACTTATTCCCACTCATTGAGCCACCTCCTCCGCCCCAAATGTACATCCGGAAAGCTCAACCTTCGGCGCCTCCTTATGCTGCAGCCAACACATTGTTTTGTGTTCGTCGGAAACCTCGTATTCCGGGGGCAGCTCTTCATAACATATTTCCATTGAATACGAACACCTTGCCGCAAAAGGGCAACCTTTGGGGGGCGAGAACAAATCCGGCGGAGTGCCTTCTATAGGCCGTAACTCAGTGTCCTTTTTTGTATCAAGGTTAGCAATTGAGCCCATAAGGCCGGAGGTATATGGGTGTTTTGTGTTATAGAAAATATCTTCAACCGTACCACGCTCGACGATTTTACCGCCGTACATAACAAGAACCCTGTCGCATAACTTAGCTATTACGCCTAAGTCGTGGGTTATAAATATAATTGAGGTTTTTAGCTTCTGCTGTAAGTCCTTAAGCAAGTCAAGTATTTGCGCCTCTATTGTTACGTCTAGGGAGGTTGTTGGCTCGTCGGCAATAATTATACTTGGTCTGCCCACAAGAGCTATCGCAATCATAACACGCTGTTTCATGCCGCCGCTTAACTCATGGGGATATTGGTTATACCGGCGCTCCACGTCGGAAATACCAACAAGACGTAATATTTCGAGTGCCTTCTGCTTAAGTTCCTTTCGGCTGTGCATTTTACGCTGAACAAAAACCTCTTCTATTTGATGACCTATTTTCATAGTAGGGTTAAGAGACGTCATCGGGTCTTGAAAAATAAACCCTATTTCAATACCACGGATTTTACGCATTTCCTTGTCCGATTTTTGTATAATGTCTTCGCCTTGGTATATTATCGAGCCGCCCTCGAAAAATCCCGGCGGCTCAGGGTTTATCTTTAAAATGCATTGAGCCGTAACGCTTTTGCCACAACCTGATTCGCCAACAATACCAACTATTTCCCCTTCTTTTACATGAAAGCTGATACCCCGCACAGCTTTAACCACGCCGCCATATGTATGAAACGAAAAAACCAAATCCTTTACTATTAACAGCTTTGACATATAATCACCTCTATTCGGAGCCCCGGAGTCTTGGGTCTAAAGCGTCTCTCAATCCGTCGCCTAAAAGGTTCAGGGCAAGCATTGTTGTACAAATAAAAAACGCCGGAATAAACAATTGATACGGATATATTCTAAGCAGCTTAATACCAGACTTTGCCAAAACACCCCAACTGCATTCCGGGGGGGCTATGCCAAGGCCGATATAACTTAAAAAGGCTTCCATAAAAATAGCCCTCGGCACTGCCATAGTAAGGTTTGTAATAATTAAGCCGATAATGTTCGGAATAATATGCTTATAGATTATAATAAAGTCGGAAACACCCAACACCTTCGCAGCGGCCACAAAGTCCTGCTCTTTGAGCTTTAGAACCTCACCCCTGACAAACCGTGCCATACCAATCCAGCCCACTATAACCATAGCCACAATAAGAGACGAAACACCCGGTCCCATAACAACCATAATCAAAATAGCGATAATAAGATAAGGTATGCCGTATAACACGTCAATTATCCGCATCAAAACCATATCTACGTTACCGCCGTAATAACCGGACAAACCGCCGATTATACCCCCAATAAACGTATTAATCAATGTGGATATAAAGCCTATTTGCAAGGATATTCTAGCGCCGCGCCAAAGCCTTGTCCATAAGTCTCTGCCTAACTCGTCAGTACCGAACCAATGCTCCTTTGAGATAAACTGGTTCATTTTCGACGAATTAACCTCGGTATAATCATAACCGCTTATCATCGGCCCAAAGATGGCAAGGATAATATAAAGAACTATGATTATAAGACCGGCGTAAGCTACCTTGTTTTTTCTGATACGCCGCCATGCGTCACGCCAATATGTAAGGTTTGGCCTTGATATAGCTTCCATTTTCTCTATATTTTTACCAACAAGCTTAAATTTTGATTTATCTATGTCACGGCCTGTTTCACAAACGCTCATATCCACACCTACTTTCCTGCTAATCTGATTCGTGGGTCTATTATGCCGTAAAGAATGTCAACCACCATGTTGGCAAACACTAAGAACGTGCCGTAAAAAACAGTCATTCCCAGTATAACCGAGTAGTCAAGGTTTTGTATGCTTTCTACGTAAAACTTACCCATGCCAGGTATGGCAAATATGGATTCGATAACAAACGTACCGGTCAGCACAGCCGCAACAACCGGCCCAAGAACAGTAACTACAGGTAATATGGCGTTCCTGAACTGATGTTTTGAGGTTATTCTTAGATTAGAAATACCTTTAGACTTTGCGGTTTTAATATAATCCTGTTGAACAATCTCAAGCATACTGGCCCGCATAAGCCTAGACACCATAGCAAGGGTATAAAAGCCAAGAGCAATAGAGGGCAGAATCGTATATTTTAAACCTAAATATTGAGCGACAGGTAACAGCCCCCATTTAATACCAAACAAATATTGAAGAAGTGCGCCTATAATAAAATCCGGGGCGGACGTACCGATTATAGCTATTATAACGCAGCCGTAATCCAGCGCCTTACCTCTGTAAAGCGCAGCAATAATACCCAAAACAAGCCCCAAGGAAATTGAAAATGCAAGCGCCCTCATACCTAAGTCAAAGGAATAAGGAAAGGATTGCATAATTATTTTGTTGACCGATTGGTTAACGTACTTAATTGAATAACCTAAATCACCTTGAACAAGGTTTTTTAAAAATGTAAAGTATTGGTTTATAATAGGCTTGTCAAAGCCGTAATACCTTTCTAGGTTCGCCCTGATTTCAGGGGTTAGTTTATTACTTGTAAATGGGTCGCCGGGGATTAGCCTGACCAAAACAAACACAATCGTTATTAACAGCCATATGGTGATTAGGGAAATCCCGATTCTTTTAATTATGTATTTGCTCATATAATCACCTCTTATACTCCTGTAGTTGTTGTGATTAACTTAAAATTCAAGCGCCGGCAAGGCGGTAAAACCTTGCCGGCTGTTTGTTTTTATAATTATGCGCCCCGCCGCAAGAGCGTAGCGAAGCGGAAGGAGTGGCGCTGGGTGCATGTTTCAGCCGGTTTTTGGCTGAAACAGCTATATATTAATTTTAGGCTGTTATTTAAGGTAATTGGCTTTGCTTATTCAAAATCGGCATACATATAGTCATAGTTAAGACCGACGAAATAAGTTTCAAAGCCTTTAAGCTTCGGATTCAGAAGCATTGCCATTCTTCTGAGCTTAATTGGAGCAATACCTCCATCTTCAAGCAATGTTTTCTCTGCGTTAAACAGAGCGTCCATTCTCTTCTTAGGATCCGGCTCTGAAAGAGCTTCGTTAATATAACCGTCATAAGCTGCGTTGGAATATGAACCGTGGTTATACGGCGAGCCTGTAGGCCACAGCTCCAAATATGTCATTGGGTCTGAATAGTCTGGCGCCCATCCTGTAACAACCATTTGGAAATCCTTGTCTGTTTCCATTTGCAGTCTTTGCTTGTAAGGCACCTGACGGATATTTAATTTAATTCCTAAAGCGGTTTGAACCTGTCTTTGGATAACCTCGGCTTCCATTCTTGTACGGTCTGTGTCTGCCGTCAAAAGCTCAAGCTCAATTTGAGAAGCATCGGAAACACCAAGGCTAGCCATTGCCTTAGCCAAATGCTCTTTTGCTTTGTCAGTGTCGCCGGCTTTCGGGAACGCCTCATATGGATACTCTTCGCCATATGAGTTCTTTACGCCGTTAACCTGAGGCAGAACGTATCTGGGGTTTGCATCGTAAAGACCTTTGGTTGTAAGCAAAACAAGATCTTCACGGTTTATGGCGTAGTTAATAGCAAGGCGCAGATCTTTGTCTTTAAGCGGATTGCTACCGTCCATATTGATTTTAATAAAGTCGTTTGCGCCGTCAAAATAATATATGGCCTTGTCTTTGTAGTTTTCCAAAACCTCCGGCGGAATGTTAACCATGTCAAGGTCGCCTTGTTCAAACATAGCAAGTGCAGTCATAGCATCCAGCACTGTAAGAATATGTACCTCGTCCAACTTGATTTTATCCGCATTCCAGAAGTTGGGATTTTTGGCAAGGATAATTCTGTCATTGTGCAGCCATTCCTTAACCATAAACGGGCCGCTGTATGCGTTGTTTGCTGCTTCTGCCGCAAAGTCCTTACCAAATTTCTCGACTAAATCTTGTCTTGTGGGGCAAAACTGCGGCATAGAAAGCATACTAAGGAAATAGCCAGTCGGATTGTTTAACACTATTTCAAGAGTCTTGTCATCTATTGCCTTAACGCCAAGCTGGTCTACTGGCATTTTTCCGGTGTTAATGTCTCCGGCGTTTACTATGAGCGACGTAATAAGAAATGAATATGGGCTGGCTGTAGCCGGGTCGGCAAGTCTTTTAAGGCCGTACTCAAAGTCTTGAGCCCTTATGGGCACGCCGTCGCTCCATTTGGCATCACGGAGATAGAATGTATATGTTTTGCCGTCAGGTGATATTTCATATTTCTCCGCTATGCCGGGGATAACATCACCTACATGGTTTCTCATTAAGCCTTCAAAAATATGATAGTCTACCGTTGCTTCCGGGATAGAATTAGAAAGCTGCTGATCAAGACTTGGGGGTTCTGCTTGAAGAGAATATCTTAATATTTTAGGCTGTGCTGAAGCTGCTTCGCTGGAAGCGGGCGCTTCTTCTTTTTTCTCTGTGCTGCTGCTTGAAGAAGCAGCTTCGGAGGCCTTAGGCTCTTCCTTGCTGCCCGGAGTTGAACAAGCAGCCAGTGAAACGCACATAATAATCGTTAATGCAAGAGCTAGTAAACTTTTAAAACCTTTCATAATCATTTCTCCTTTCTCAATTTGAATTTTGAGTTTACATAGAGCTAAAAATTATAAAATAAAGAACCTCTTTGTATATACTACACAGTAAGTATATACTAATAGTACCGTGTGTGCAATATTCATATCACAATTACTTTTATG
>CAZEYG010000064.1:0-8177 GCA_964516575.1 uncultured Defluviitaleaceae bacterium | reverse complement strand
TTTGATTGTTTTTGTGTTTTTTGGTGTTGTTATTTTTTATTGAGATGTTTTTTGCTTGTATTCAAAAGTCCTTTAGATGTAGGTTTTTCATGCATATTTTGCTTTTTCAAATCGTCATTTGTTAACAATATAATGTTGACAATTTACGGGATATAGGGTAATATATAATATAAATGGATATAGCATAGGGAGAATAATATGGAAGCTTTTTTTGATGATCTAAGCACCAGCCAAACACTAAAGGATAAGGCTTACAAAAATTTACGAGATTTAATCATTACAGGTAAGATAAAACCCGGAAGCCGATTGGTGGAAGAGGAGCTTGCTAAACAGATGAATATAAGCCGCGGGCCTATACGTGAAGCGCTAAACATGCTTGGGCAGCAAGGTTTTGCCGTAATTGTTCCCAGAAAAGGCGCCTTTGTATCTGAAGTGACAAGTGAACTTGTGCGGGATATATGGGAGCTTCGTGCCGTGCTTGAGCCTTTTGCGGCTAAAAGCTCAGTAGATTTGATACCCGAAAGCAGTATTGAGCGGGTGGAAAAGATGCTGCAAAAATCCCGAAGCCGCCCCAATGATTTTAACACCTATATTAAAAGCGACCTAGGCTTGCACGAAATGCTTTATGCCCATAAGGAAAACCGCTATTTTAAAGATTTTATGCTAACCACTGCCGGCCATTCGCTTAGGGTTCGTTATGTGGCTGAAAACAACGAAAAACGTAAGGCCGATACTATTTTGCGCGTTTATCGTGAGCACCAAATAATACTGGATGCCGTAAAAAGACGTGATCCTCTTGATGTTTATTCCGCTGTAAGCGAACATATTCAAAACGGTATGGAACGCTGCTTAAGCGCTCTTAACGTTGAAATCTAGGTTTTGCGACCAATTATGAAAGCATATCTATTACCTCGTATAGAAACGATTAACGACTGATACAATCCTAGATTGGCCTGGCAGTGAAAAATATTATTTTCACTGCCAGGCCTTTTAACGGGCATCTATTAACAAATATTGCCTACATTAACACAAGTTAATTACACCATACCATACTTACGCCTAAGCTCGTTGCAAACCAGCGCCACGGGTATTGAGCCATAGGAGAGAAAGTCGTCATGGAAACGGCAAATTGAAAAAGAATCGCCCATATGGTCACGCACTTCCTGGCGGAATTTAAAAATAACGTCACAGCCATAGAGATAAATAACCGCACCACCTGGGAACATGCTGTTCTTAACTGCCTCACCCATAGCAGCGGTTTGATTCATGCCTGTGTTTTCCATATAATAAGCGGCTGCCTGTTCAAGGGTAAACTCTCCTAAATGCAGCTTTATGTCAACAACAGTCCGGGCGGCCATCCGCCGGTGAGACTGAACCTCTGCATATGCTTCAAGAGGCGTATGGAAGCCGTACTCTCCGGCTAACCTTGTGGCATAAACGGCCCAGCCCTCAATCATCGTCCCCGAGCAGAGCATTATGGGCCGAGAAGCGGCGTCACAGCCGGCAAACTGGCCGATAAGGGAATTTTCCTGATGATAGGCGTTATAGTTTTGAACATGGTGGCCAAAACTTCCGTGGTGTACAACGTGGTTATTCTTTATAACCTCGTCATTGTTAGCACGCAAAAAGGCCTCAAGCTCTTCCGGAGATTTTTCACCGGGTCGAAGCGGCGGAACAATATATTCCATTACACGGGGCCGGTTAAAAGCGGCAGGTGCTCTGTAGAATAAGAAATACAACGAAGGCGCACATTCCTTAGCCCATTCGTACTGGTTTATATATTCAATAGGGAATTCAGGCCATGTTAGCAGATTATTATCCTTTACAAGAGCCTCGGCAGCGTCCCAAATCTGTTGGAAACGATTAAGATAACCGTCGGCCTCCGGGTGAATTTCCGAAAGCCTGCCAAGAGCCTCGGATATACTTGCTGCGTCGAAATCCGCCGCATGTTGGCTTAAGTAGGCAGTTGCCTTGTCAACCTCGGCTTGTGCATATGTAAGCTGCTGCTCCAATGTTACGTCGGCGAAATGCCCCTTGTCCATAATTAGCTGCAAAACCTCACGCCCCGCCGCAACCTGTTCACGGGGATGATTAATAAGCTCGTTTTCAAGATAGGTTTTATAGTCGGAAAGGGCTTCGGAAGCCACAGCCACAGAGCCTTCTAAAGACGAAACGTCGATTCCGTCCTTTTTACAAGCTCTAGGTAAGCCATAACGCAAGAAATCCAACCCAGCTTGACATTCCCTTAATGCACGTTTTGTCCACTCAACCGGCGCACTGGTAACGTTTGCCTTAGCCTGAGCAAAAAAGTCGGGAAACTGCTCCATACGTTTGGCCATAGAACGATACCTTAACGGCGCCGGAGCATAATCGGTCAATATACAGACAAGAAGCCCAAACACAGCCTCACCCGTATAAAGGCTAGGATTGCCCTTTTGAAAAAACATGGAGGAAAACTCCCAAAGCTGTATCTCTAAGTAACCTTCCAGCAGCCGTTTATCCAACCGCTGACGTTCTGTAAGGGAAGAACAGTCAAATTCAAGAGAACGTGTTAGCTGCTGTTCCATCTCCCCGATTGTTTCGGCACAAGCCTTTGGCGAGTAGTCGGGCAACATATCATCAAACTCATGTCTGCCTAAAAATGATGCGCTGACGGGCCGTCTTTGAAGCAGTGTATAGAAAAAGCTCTGATAAAATCTATCAAATTCAAGCTGTTGCTTAGTCAAAAAAAAACCTCCTTATATTAACATTAGAATCAGTATTCAAATACACGTTCTTAAAGACTACAGCGGAAGGTTAACCCAACGATGCTCCCGATGAGACAGCGCAGCAGCGTTTATAATCTCCTGAACCCGGGCACTTTGGCGGAAATTGCCTTCGTTTTTTGAGCCGCCGGAATGGATTTCTTCTAAGAAGTTGTGAATCAGATTGCCGTAATACGCTGTGTCCCATTCATCGTCGGGCTGATGACCCGGGCACCAAAAGCGTTCGGGTATTTCAAGCTGGCGGAATTCGACTTCGTCCTTTGTTGCGACTTTAATCGTCTGTAATACGCCAAATTCAGTAATAAGCCTGGCTATTATTGCGCCCTTTGAGCCGTATATACGTGCTTCAATACCCGGGTAGTTACCTACTGTTACATAACTGGTTTGCATTGAATACAAGGCGCCGTTTTTGCATTCCCCAATGAACATATCTGCGTCATCCCAGTTAATACGCTCAAGCTCCGTATCCAGATTAGTGCGGCGGCGGTATTTAACCATGTTTTGCATCGAGCAAACTAGCTGTTCAATATCGGAATTCACAAGCTCAAGGCCTATGTCTATAGTAGGAGCGCCGTAACCCTCCAGCGATCCAACCTCTATACCCTCACGGGTTAAGTCAGTGCCTATTTTTTCGGCAGGAGTATCCTTATGTACCCGCTTGTCGGCAGGGGTATACGGGTCTATCCATTGTGAATTCTGCTCATAACCGTTAAATATATAGGGTTCGCCGATAAAACCGTCCCGAACCATCTCAAACATATACTGCACGGCCGGCGCATAACGAAACGTTAAGCCAACCTTTGTTTTAAGCCCCTTTTTCTCTGCAAGCTCAGCAAGCTCCTGAACACGGCGAAAGTCGTGTGCTACCGGTTTTTCTACAAGCACATGTTTACCTTCTTCAAGGGCAGCGGCTGACAAAGGCTCATGTAAGGCACCATGACGGTCTCTTACGCAAACGTCGATAATGTCCAGGTCCTTGCGTTGTATCATCTTATAAGCGTCGGTAGTAAATTCGGACACGCCGAATTGCTTGGCACGTTGTTCGGCCAAACCTTCGTCCACGTCACAAATACAAACGAGCTCACAAAGATCAGAGCGCACCCAGCCGGGAATATGCGCTCGAGTCCCCCACCGCCCGGCACCAATGATGCCTACGCGAAGTTTCTCTGTCATTTTAATATCCTCCCTTGTTTTTCGTATAAAAACAAATTCATTATACGCTTGAAAGATATAATATTCAATATGAAAGATTAATATGGGAAAGAGAGCTTAATTGGCCCTATATGTTCATGTCAATGCAAAAGGCGGCATGTAATTCCTTAATACTCTCCTCGTTTGGAATATCATGGGCGTCACCTATTATATACTTAGCTATTGCCGACGTTTTGCAGCAGCTTTCTAAAAACTCCATATAAAAATACGCATCTTTTATAGTCGAACCCCATGATAAAACCCCGTGATTTTGCAGCAGCACAACACGATTCCCCTTTACAAACCGGCGCACAGATTCAGGCAGCTCAAAACTACCTGGCCTTCCGTATTCTGCTAGATAAATCTCAGCGCCAAAAAGCCTCAACATCTCAGGAAGCATCCTCGTATTAGGCCGGCGACTGCTGCAGGCATAAGCCGTGGCAAAGGTTGCGTGGGTATGAAACACAGCGGCAATCTCGTCACTTTCCTTATAAACGCCTAAATGCAGCTTTGATTCAGACGACGGCGCCTTACAGCCGGTTATCAGCACGTTACCGTCCAAATCTGTTTTTGATAACATATCCTCTGTCATATAACCCTTGCTTTCGCCTGTTGGAGTAACCCACACCTGATTAACCCCCACCCGGCATGAAATATTGCCTTCGTGTCCGGCTACCAAACCCCGGTTATAGACACGCCTTCCATATTCACATATTAAACCTTTTGCTTCTTCATCAGTGTAGTACACGACACTCACCTATTCCCTCGCCTAATACCGTTACCTTTGATTTTTATTATATCATTCCCTATATAGTCGTCAACTGCTATAAAGGCAATTAATTAGAGGTCGTATAACAAAGCATAACAGGGGTTGATTTGGTTAATACTACCTTTGAAGGGAGGTTATGGCGTGGAGATTAACGTTTTTAACAAGGAAAAAATAGTTGAAATTTGGCTTACTACGGAGGAAAAGCAGGATAAACACCTGCAAACCACGCTAAAAACCATTTTCAGCAGTTATAAGAGTAAAAAATATACGGTTGCCGTATTTATATCTGGAGAACAAAACCTCTTAACTAATACTATAAGCCTGTTGCTTAATAACCGTGCCGGGTGTATTGATTATTAAATATTTTTATGTTACAATGTTGATAGCATAACAAAAAAAGTGGTGATAACATTGACAAAACAATTATCAGTTGCCGCCTATTGCCGTATTTCCGTTGACGAGGAAATGGACAGGGAAAATACTTCTATCGAGAACCAAAAGTCTATTATTGCCGATTATGTAAGCCGTAGATTCCCCGGCGCAAGGCTTGACTTTCATGAGGACAGAGACCGCTCGGGTTATACCTTTGAGCAGCGAGAGGGTTACCAAAAGCTGCGCCCCCTTCTGCTTGACGGAACTTACGATATATTAATTGTTAAAGACTTTTCACGTTTCTCACGCCGTAATTCAAAGGGTTTAGTAGAACTTGAGGATTTAAGGGACGGCGGCTTACGAATTATAGCTATCGGCGACAACATAGACTTTCCGACAAACGACGACTGGACGGCGATTCAGTTTCGCTTCCTTATTAACGAGATGCCTGTTACGGACACCAGCAAAAAGGTTAAATCCGTCATAAAACGCAGGCAAAACGAAGGCAAATGGATATGTGCCGTGCCTTATGGTTATACGATTACAAACAGCAAAACAATGGCGTTTTCTATAAACGAAGCCGCCGCCGATGTTGTCAGAGAAATTTTTAATTTATATAACCAGGGCTGGGGTTATAAAAAAATAGCAAACCACCTTACCGACAAACATATCCCTACGCCACGTATGGCGGAAAAAATGCGTAAAGAGGCAGAGGGCTGGGAATACAAAGCCAAGGTACGTGAACAATGGAGCGTTGTTACAGTATCCGAAATATTATCCAATGATTTTTATACCGGTACATTACGTCAAGGTAAATACCGTCGAAAGAAAATAAACGGCGGTGATGTTAAGGTAGAGGACAAGGAGCATATCGTTTTTGAGAACAACCATGAGCCTGTTATTGATTACCGAACCTTTGCCATAACCCAAGAGCAGCTTAAAAAACGCTCCAACAGCAATTACCGTGGTATCAAAAAATATGATAATGTCTACAGCGGCTTCTTATTTTGCGGCGATTGCGGTTCACCTATGTTTTCTATGAGCCGCCCGGACCTTGCGCCGGCCTATACATGCGGAACATATCACAGGCGCGGCAAAAAAGGCTGCTCCTCACACCATACAAGAGTTGACACGCTGGACAACTTGTTAAAGGCTTATGTTCGCAAAATCAGAGATAATTCAACTGATATGCTTACTAAGCTAAACGAGGCTGTTAAGACCGATAACACACAAGTTAAGGAAACCGGCCAAACAATCCAAATCTTACAGCAGCAGATTGAAGATTGCAAGGACGAAATGAAGTCTCTGGCACGTCAAAAGACTCGAGAACTTATGCGTAACCCTCATAAGGAAGATATTTTGGACGAGATGTACGGCGAAATGCTTGACGAACTAGCCAACCGTATTGAGGGCCTTAAAAACCAGATTGAGTTAACATCCAACCACCGCAATACGGTCATTCGAGTTAATCGTATAGCTAAAACGGCGCTGGATATATTCGGCGATATTATAAACAAGGATAAGTTAAGCAGGAGCGACTTACAGCTTATTATTGATAAAATAACGATATATGAGGATCATTTGGACATCCGGCTAAAGCCCGACATCGACAACTTAATTCAAGGCTCTGGGGCGGAAGCCTTACCCTCTACAGGCACAGAGGCCGTTGTCGTTCAGGAAGCCCGAAACCACAAGGCTAAGGTTTATTCTACGAATTGTGTCAATAACATCAGTGAAGGTGACCGCCCGCTGATAACATTGACAGGCCTGGACGGATTTATAAAAGGTATGTTAAGGTTAAATGAGCGGTTATACATATAATAAGGATTGTTAACGCCGGATTAATTAAGCGGCTGCCGGAATCGCTAAAGGCGGCTCCGGCAGCTAAAAGACATATTTAATTATCGCCGTGATATAACTTGAATTTCTCCGTTTGGCTTTTAAAGGCCTTGCTTTGTTGTTCATATGTATCCAGTATTTTGCTTATGTCTAAGTTAATGTTTTTATTCCGAATGACTTTATTTCCGGCCAGCAAATCAATAAAATGAAAGCTGCTTCCGTTATGTCTTACAAAAAAGTCACTTGATATTCTGGACATTTTTAATGCTTCAACAAATAAAATCAATCCTAATTTTACAGGCCTAACTAACTTGTGATCTAAAATATGAATTTGTACGCCTTTGCATAGGCTTCCTGAATATTTGCTGAACATAGGGGTAAAAAATGTGGGGCGAAAATGTACCCCTGGTAATTTATAACCATTCATAATATCGGCTAGTTTAAAAGGGTTGATTTCCGGCGAGCCTATTTGCTCAAAGGGATGGGTTGTGCCCCTTCCTTCTGAAATAGCTGTTCCTTCAAAAATACAAGTGCCGTTATAAAGCAGAACAGCGTCTATATTAGGCAGGTTGGGGCTTGCATTTATATAATTGAAGCCGGTATCCTGCCAAAACATCGTACTCCTATAATCCTTTAGCGGAACAACAGTAAGGCAGCAATTTATATTACATTCGGCATTAACCATTGCCGCTAATTCACCAATAGTTAAACCATATCTTTGTGGCATTTTATAAAAGCCTACAATCGATAAAAGCTCATCGTCAATAATATTTCCTTCAACAATGTTTGATATAGGGTTTGGCCTGTCCAAAACAACAACAGCCTTGTCTGCTTTTTTGCATACCTCCATACATTGCTTTAGTTTTGCGGGGTACGTATAAAACCTGGACCCCACATCTTGAATATCATAAACAAGCACATCAAACATATTAAGCATGTCATCGGTTAATGAAGCGGAATGGTTTTTTCCGTATAAGCTCATAACAGGTATGCCTGTTAATTCGTCCATATAACTGTCAACAACTTCACCAGCTTGAATTTCACCATATACGCCATGCTCCGGCGAAAATAAAACGGTTAGGTTATAGTTTTCTTTAAAAATCTTGATTGTACTGACAAAATCCTTTGTAACACCTGTTGGGTTTGTTAAAAGACCAATCCTCTTTCCTTGAAACAATCGGCTGTAGCCGCTTAAATTGTCAACACCACATAGTATATTACTCAATGGAGGCACCTACCTT
>CAZEYG010000063.1:0-8208 GCA_964516575.1 uncultured Defluviitaleaceae bacterium | reverse complement strand
AAATAGTTTTACTGATTGCAAAATTATGGTATAATTTCAATAGTTAAGGAGGTGCGCCATGGCGGAATTAAAAAACAGTCATTGCGGCGGGCAAATTCATATTGCCGATGAGGTTATTGCCGTTATTGCAGGCACGGCGGCGCTGGAGATAGACGGCGTTCAGTCCACCAGCACAGACCTTAGAGGCGGCATTGTTGAAATGCTGGGTTATAAAAGCCTGTCTAAAGGTGTTAAGGTTGGAGTATCCGGCGGCGACGTAAACATTGTAATGAACATATCGGCTAAGTTCGGCAGCAAAATATACGAGCTGTCGGAAGAAGTACAAAGACGTGTTAAAAATGCTATTGAAACAATGACCGGTCTTAACGTCACGGAAGTGAGTGTTGTAGTAACCGGCGTGCATATGGAAAAAGACGACGAAGGCGGAAAATAAGATATGGGGCGCAAAGCTGCGAGAAAACATGCATTTTGCATAGTGTATCAAATGAAATTTCATAAGGACTTCGAGCCGGATGCGGCTTGTGAGCTTTATTTCAGCGAAGCAGAGGATGTTTCTAAGGGGGATACAGAGTTTATTTTAAGTGAAGTGGCCGGTGTAAAGGACAACCTTTCCCGAATCGACGAGCTTATAACACAAAACGCTTCCGGCTGGAGTTTTGACCGGTTAAGCTCTGTTGACCTTGCAATCATGCGCCTGGCGTTGTTTGAAATACTTTATAAAGACGACATACCCACAAGCGTTTCAATCAATGAGGCTGTGGAGCTTGCTAAGGTTTACGGCGAAGACGATTCCCCGGCCTTCATTAACGGCATATTAGGCACTATAGCTAATGCCCCAAATAAATAACTATGGACAGAAAGATATTTACCGTTTTTGAGTTAAACAGATATATTAGAAACCTTATAGAGGACGACATAATTTTAGGCGGGATTTTTGTCCGGGGTGAAATTTCCAACTACAAGCTCCATACGTCCGGGCATATGTATTTTACGCTGAAGGACGAACGGGCACAGTTAAGCTGTGTTATGTTTAAGGACAATGCGTCTGCCGTACCATTTGAAATAGAAAACGGCATGAGCATGACAGTTTACGGCAGCATATCAATCTATGAAAAGTCAGGACAATATCAGCTTTATGCCGAGGTTTTGGAGCCTATGGGAATAGGTGGTCTTGCCCTTGCTTTTGAACAGCTTAAGGCAAAGCTGCTTTCGTTGGGTGTTTTTAATGAGGAGCACAAAAAACCTCTACCCCACTGGCCGAAATGTATTGGTATTGTAACCTCTGAAACAGGCGCGGCAATCCACGACATAATAACAATAGCAAAACGGCGGAATAAAGGCGTTAAGCTGGTTCTGTGCCCTGCAATAGTGCAGGGGGATAAAGCAGCCGATTCTATTGCAGGAGCAATAGAAGCCCTTAATTTATACGGCAAATGTAACGTGATTATTGTAGGGCGAGGCGGCGGCTCAATAGAGGATTTATGGGCTTTTAACGAGGAAAAGGTGGCCTACGCCATTTATAATTCAAAAATACCTGTTGTAAGCGCTGTAGGCCACGAAACCGACTATACCATTGCGGATTTTGCGGCCGATTACAGAGCGGCTACCCCATCGGCGGCGGCGGAAATATGCGTTCATTTGCTGGAGGAACAAATTGATAGCCTTTCGGAGCTTAATGAGCAGCTTAACTGGGTTATAGGTGATTGCGTTAACAAGTATAAGGATTCTCTTTTATCTATTAATAGCGGCAGAGCCCTTAAACGTATATTGGACAAGGTCTATAAAGAGCAAATTTACGTAGAGCAAACAGAAAAAGGACTTCACAAGGTAATGGACAGAAAGCTGAATTTGGCTAGGCAGGATTTAACCGCTCAGCTTTTAATGCTGGAAAAGGTATCGCCGGTTTCATTAATGAAAAAGGGTTATGCCGTAGTTAGGGATTCATACGGAAATCTTGTTAAAAACGCCGGCAGCCTAAAGGCTCAGGACAGGCTTGAAATAAACTTTTCAGACGGCATAGTTTATGCCGATGTAACAGACACATGCCCAAATAAAGATTAAACCGGTGATTATATGGCAAAGAAAAGAAAGAGTTTTGAGCAATCAATAGAAGAACTAAGGCGTATTGTTGAAACCATTGAGGACGGCGACTTAGAGCTTGATAAGGCCGTGAAGTTGTATAAAGAAGGGATAGAGCTTTCGTTATATTGTAGCGGCTTTTTAAAATCTATAGAAAACGAAGTGACCGTTTTAAAACAAATGGCGGACGGTGCTTTTGACGAGGTAATATTTAATGTTGAAGGCAAATGATATAAATACCTTGGTTAAGAGAATAAACGGCGAGTTATCAGGGCTTTTCGGCTCTGATTATCCGGCTGTTATATATGAAAGCATGGGTTACAGCATTTGCGCCGGAGGCAAAAGAATACGGCCCCTTTTGCTTTTGGGCGCATGTGATGCGGCTTCCGGATGTTTTGAAAAAGCAATTCCCTTTGCTTTAGCTATTGAGCTTATCCATGCTTATTCTCTTATCCATGATGATTTGCCCGCTATGGATGATGACGATTTGCGCCGGGGTAAGCCGACGAACCATAGGGTTTACGGTGAGGCAATGGCTATTTTAGCAGGAGACGGGTTATTAAACATGGCTTATGAAATCATGCTTGATGCTTGTAAAAACGGCGGCGCAGACAGCCCAAGGTTTATTAGAGGGGCGGCTGAAATCGCAAGCGCAGCAGGTGTTAAAGGTATGATTGGCGGCCAGGTTGTGGACATTATAAGCGAAGGTAGGGACGTTTTACCTGATGAACTTCTGTATATTCACAGCCATAAAACAGGGGCTATTATTACAGCCGCTCTAACCGCCGGGGCAATAATAGGCGGCGCAGACGACGGCTTAATAGATTTATATCGTGCAGCAGGGAAAAAGCTAGGCGTAGCCTTCCAAATAAAAGACGATATATTGGACATTTACGGAGATGTTGAAAAACTCGGAAAAAGCGTAAACAGCGACAAAAAGAACAATAAGGCAACATACCTATCGGTTTTCGGGCTGGAAAAGGCAAAAGCCGATTATCAAGAAGCCTGTGAATATGCAGACAATTTCTTTAATAAAATAATAAAGTCGGAATTTCTAACTCATTTGGCTCGGGCAATAGCAAACAGAGAAAGCTGATATAATCGGAGGGTTGAACGTTGGCTAACGCTTATTATGAACTAACCGGTAACAGGATTTTATGGATTGCGGTTTTTTCTTGGTTTATAGCCCAGCTTATAAAGCTGCTGATAACCATTCTAAGGAAAAAAACATTTGATATAAGGCTTCTTGTGGGCGCTGGGGGGATGCCAAGCTCACATACTTCCTTTGTTACGGCAATGACTACATCTATAGGTTTTGCTGAAGGGTTTAATTCTTCAATATTCGCTGTCAGCGCTATAATTAGCCTTATTGTAATGTATGATGCTGCTGGTGTAAGAAGGGCAGCAGGCAAGCAGGCAGAGGTTATAAATATGCTGGTTGCCGGAATCGAAGGCCACGGCATAAATCTTGACAAAAAGCTGAAAGAATTATTAGGCCATTCGCCGGTAGAGGTCGGCGCCGGATTAATTCTTGGAATAACAGTCGGAATCTTATTTCATTAGCAAAAAAAAAGCCTTTATATTTCGGATAACCGATTTAAAAGGCTTTTTATTTTATGCTTACGACGTCAGTTTAATATATATCTTTGTTGCTACCGGGGGAATTAGCTGTTACCCAACATCAGGCGGGATTCCTCCAGTAACTTGTTTGATATTTCAGTATTAGACATAACAGTTAAAGAGTTACGGTTTATAACGTCTGAAATAGCAGACATACTTTCCTGTAATTGGGTTATGTTTTGGCTTTGACGCTGACCTATGCTTACAATTGATTTTATGCTAAGGCCGCTT
Organism: uncultured Defluviitaleaceae bacterium; assembly: GCA_964516575.1. GTDB lineage: Bacteria > Bacillota > Clostridia > Lachnospirales > WRBF01 > CAZEYG01. The sequence goes on along the minus strand of CAZEYG010000063.1, from coordinate 4,278 downwards.
TGAACGGACATTTCAACGGTATCCCTTAGCTTTTCGGCGGTTTCCTTTGATATTTCACGAATCTCGTTTATGGCCCCAACAGTTTTGTCTATAAGCTCGGCTGTGTTTTTTGTTGCAACCGAACATCTCGTCGCCAGATTTTTAACCTCATCGGCAACAACAGAAAAACCTTTCCCGGCTTCACCGGCTCTCGCCGCTTCAACAGCAGCGTTTAAAGCCAGCAGGTTTGTTTGGAAGGCTATAGTTTCTATTGTTTTAATTATTGAGTTGATTTCGACCGATATAGCGGATATATTATCCATTGATCTAAGAAGCTGGGTCATTTCCTTATTGGCGTCATCAAGAGCCGTATCAACTTTAGCAGAGTACTCTCCTGAAATATTGGAGGCTTTTATTGCGTTTTTAATTTCCTCGGATATTTCGGTTATAGAATTACCTAAATCAGAAAGTGCTTTTGTTTGCTCGTCCGTGCCATAGTTTAGCGTATCCGATACTTCTTTTATCTGCATAGCTAAATCTGATACATCTTTTGCTGCTTGATTCATATTGGCAAGAATTTTGGATTGCTTTTCGGATAAGGCGTCACTTTCCTTCATTTTCTCTTTTACGGTTTCCAGCAGTTTTTCGTTTTCCTCGGCTGACCGGTTAACCTTTTCGAGCATATCAGCCTGCTCCCTAACCATTTCCTCATGTTCCTTGGCATTTTCCCGGACAGTTTGAAGCAGCTTTTCGTTTTCTTCAGCGGCTAGGTTCATTTCCTCCAGCATTTTTGCTTGTTTTTCGCTCATCATTTGAGCCTCGCTCATTTTTTCCTGAACAGTATCAAGCAGATTATTTGCTTCGGCTGTTTTTTCAGCAGCATCATTCATAAATTCGTTGCCCCAATTTACAAGGAGATAAGCAAATACTACACCAATATTAAAAGACGCAATATTTTTTATAAAACCGGCTAAGCTCATGCCTATAAATGCTCTTTCAAACATTGTAACGGCCGTAAGAATAACGCTTATATTTACAAATATAGCTTGTAACAATATAACTTTTTTATTAAAATATATACCTGCAATAATTGTGCTAGCTAAGAACAAAGCAAACATATCACCTACAGAACCGAGTATTAAGGAGCAGGTTAATATTAGTACAGCCTGAGATACAGAAATAATAGTAATCCTAGTATTAAACGGCAGCTTACTTTTTGAAAAACTCATAAACGAAGCTAATAATAAGCCACCTAAAAATATTATGCCTGCGGCTAAAAACTTCTGGACTAGTAATTCGATTATTGTGAAAACAATGCAAACACCCGATATACAAAAAAGATGAGCCTTTAGTAAGGATTCGTTACTCATTCGGTTTGAAGCATTTTTCATGAGAGGCCTCCTAGTATCCTTTATTAAACTTATTATATGTAGTGTATATTTAAATTTTACCATACAATCCTTAAATAGTAAAGAAAATAACAAGATTTTATAATAACGCATTTTAATATAATAGAAAAGAGGTGGCAAAATGAAAAGCAAATACATAATAGCCTTAGATCAGGGCACGACAAGCTCCAGAGCTTTAATTTTCAACCACAACCAAGAACTTGTAGCCATAAGTCAAAAGGAAATACGCCAGATTTATCCTAAGGAAGGTTGGGTAGAGCATGATCCTGTTGAAATATGGGCGTCAACATACGGTATGTTACAAGAAATATTGGCCAAAACCGGCTTAACCTTTAAGGACATAGCGGCTATAGGCATAACAAACCAGCGTGAAACTACGATTCTTTGGGAAAAAAGCACAGGAAAACCTGTATATAATGCAATTGTATGGCAATGCAGGCGTACGGCTGATTATTGCGAAAGACTAAAGGAAATGGGGCTTGTGCAATATATCAGAGAAAATACCGGTCTTGTGGTTGACGCCTATTTTTCCGCTACAAAAATCAAATGGATACTTGATAATGTAGCGGGAGCAAGAGAAAAAGCAGAAAAAGGAGAGCTGCTTTTCGGCACAGTAGACAGTTGGCTGCTTTGGAAGCTGACAGAAGGAAAAGTCCATGCAACGGATTATACTAATGCATCACGTACAATGCTTTATAATATAAAACGACTAGAATGGGACAGTGAGCTTTTAAATGCTTTGGACATACCGCCGTCCATATTGCCGGAGGTAAGAAATTCGTCTGAAATTTTAGGTTATACGGATTTAGGGGACAAGGATAACGTTAAAATCCCCATAGCTGGTATTGCTGGAGATCAACAAGCCGCTTTATTCGGACAAGCTTGTTTTTATAAAGGGATGGCAAAAAACACATATGGTACAGGTTGTTTTCTTCTTATGCATATCGGCGACAGCTTTACAGTTAATAAACACGGCCTTCTAACAACTATAGCCATAGGCATTAATTCCCGAGTGGAATATGCTTTTGAGGGCTCGGTGTTTGTAGGCGGCGCCGCCGTAAAGTGGCTTAGAGACGAGCTGCATTTTATATATGAATCAAACGACACAGAATATTTCGCCGAAAAGGTTAAGGACAACGGCGGGGTTTATGTAGTGCCGGCTTTTGTAGGCCTAGGCGCGCCTCATTGGGATATGTACGCTAGAGGTTCAATATTCGGCCTAACTAGAGGCAGCGGCCGCAACCATATTATCCGTGCAACGCTGGAATCAATAGCGTATTCGACAAGGGATGTTTTGGATACAATGCTGGCCGACTTACCGGCTCGAATTGAAACACTAAAGGTAGACGGCGGCGTTGCAGCCAATAATTTTCTTATGCAGTTTCAGGCCGATATTATAAGCAAAACCGTAGAACGGCCGGTTGTAACAGAAACAACCGCTTTGGGTGCGGCGTATCTTGCCGGGTTAGGCGTAGGTTATTGGGGCAGTAGGGAGGAAATAGCAAAAAACCGGCAAATAGACAGACGGTTTACGCCTGTTATGCCGGAGGAGGAACGCAAAAAATTATACCACGGCTGGAATAAGGCTGTGGAACGCTCAAAAAACTGGGCAGACGATTTATAGACGGTTAAAGGCTTTAGGCACTATACATTCGCATCTATATATAGGCATACCAATAGAAGAAAATTTTTCTTCATATTCGGTTTTAATATTACCTTCCATTCCGCTGTTATGGAGGTCAAGGGTAATATTCCTAAGCCGCCAGCCTTTATCTGAAAATTCGTTTAAGGAAAACTCAAACAACTCTTTATTATCTGTTTTAAAGAATATTTCTCCGTTGTCGTCTAATAGATTTTCATACATATCAAGGAAACCTCTATGGGTAAGGCGGCGCTTATGCCACTTTTTCCTGTTTGGCCAAGGGTCGCAAAAGTTTATGTATATACGGGATAATTCGCCGTTTGAGATAATATCGTTAATATCCTTAACGTCTGATATAATAAAACCTAAAGCGCAATCAATGTCTTTTGAGACTCTTGCGCCCATGACAATAACATGTTCTTCCCGCTCCATTGCCAAATAGTTAACCTGTGGGTTAGCAGCCGCTGTAGCCACAATAAACCGGCCTTTGCCGCAGCCAATTTCCAAATGAATAGGGTTATCGTTATTAAAATATTGCCGCCACATGCCTTTGTGCAGGGCGGCACCTTTAATTATTCTGCTGTTTGTGGCTATTTCGGTTTCCGTCCAGTTTTTCCTACGTGCTCTCATAAACCCTTTCTCCTTAGTGAGTGATTTTATTAATATTACATAATAATCGGCATAAGCCAGTATCCATATTCACCCTCGGCAACGGTCCTGTCCTCACAGCATTTGAACTGGTTAAAACCAAGGCTGTAAGCCTTTGCCTTACTGTCGCTGTTGTAACAGTCGGGAACGCCAAGATAATATTCGGTTTTTTCAGTTGTTTTATGAAGCCCAAGTATTAAATGTCTGTTTATTTTAACGGCACTAACAATAAACGGGCTGTTCATATATTTCCAAAAATCTATATTAAGAAGCACAAGCTCCCTTAACCTTATACGAATCCAATGAACGTCCTTGCTTTGCCGTTTAAACGGCTTTATTGGAGCATTATTCATAAAAAGCCGTGAAATTTGCCCATTGTAGTTTAAAAAGCCCATATCTCCGGCAGCTTTTAAATCTTCTGTGATTACGCTTTGAGTTGTGCTTTTAGTTTCGTTTTGCATAACAGATTCCGGGGCGGCAGCTTTGTTAACCCCGCCGTTTTTATCAAAAGCATAACTTTCCAGTTCGGCCATTTTTTCTTTGAATTTTTGATTTTCATATTTGCTTCGCACTCTAGATTTTAGGGTAAAAGTAATAACC
>CAZEYG010000062.1:0-8247 GCA_964516575.1 uncultured Defluviitaleaceae bacterium | reverse complement strand
AATGGTTACAGGTGAAGCATTCATATCAGATGACGGCAGAGAAATCATAAATAGTAAGCATGAGCCCCTTTCGGTGGACATGGAAACAGCAAGTATTGCTCACGTTTGTTATGTTAATAGAATACCGTTTATTGCTATACGAACGATTACCGATACGGCAACACATAGCGGCGTAGAACAATTTGAGCGCAACTGTATAAAATCCTCCATAATATCAAAAAATTTTACTTTAGGTTTACTAAATGAAATTAAACTTAATCTTTCTTAATTCCAATTAGCCGTTTTGACTCACAAGCACATAATTCATTGAAAGCTGTCGAATCAAAATTTGACAGCTTTTGGCATGTATCGTATATTGTTTATGTTATGGGAGGTGAACAGTCTGAAAAAACTATATTTATTTTTATTAGGATTTATTCCACTTGGGCTCGGTTGTATTATAAATTGGCTTATTACGCAATTTCCCAACTCAGCTCTTCCTTTTGGTTTTATTGCTATTGGTTTTCTTTTGTTTTGGGGTTTCATTGGCTTTCAAACGTATATATTTAAAGAATCTGCTCTGATTTCCATATGTATTGTTAATTTAGTCGGACTTTCTGCACTTATATTTAATTTGTATCAAGAAATAATATTGGGTCATTATTTGGGAAATTTATTGAGCATTTGTGCTCAACTTTTTTATTTGCCAATTTTAAATATATCTTATACCCTTACATTTTGGTCAGGTCGTGTATGGTCAGCATACATAGTAGGGTTTTTTCTTATGTGTTTAGTATACTTTATTGGTTTCAAAGCAAAAAAGCAACGAGCAAAATGAGCCTAATTTCCGTTAGCTTTTTCGAGCACAAGCACAAGATTTGTCAAAACCTGTCGAATGATAATTTGACAGGTATTGCTAAACACATGCGACTGCTTATAATGGGGGGGGGTTGAAGATTGGGATTATATGTGCTGATAACCGTGAGGTTGTTATCCCCTGCATAAAAGACTGCGTCTTTTCTCGTCCTTCGGTGGTTTTGCTATTCTACAAAATAAAAAAGCAGATGGATTGACAAACAACCCCCAGCTTTTTTATCTTTTAAAACCTATGCTCATCATAACCCTATACATCTTAAACATCTTATAAATCTTATACTATATGCAGATACATATCACGCTACGAGAGTTTATTCTTAGTAGCCTTCTGCATCCTCGCTGGATTTCATCAGCTTAACCAGCCGGCTTGTACCAAGCCTGCTTGCTCCATAGGACAAAAATTCCGCAGCGTCATTAAAGCTTGAAATACCACCAGCGGCTTTAATTTGAACACCCTTGCCTACATGCTTGGCAAACAACAATATGTCATCTTTCGTTGCACCACCCGTGCTGAATCCGGTCGAAGTTTTTATAAAATCCGCACCTGCTTGAGTGACTAATTTGCACATGATAATTTTCTCTTCGTCAGTTAGCAGGCATGTTTCGATTATGACCTTTAGAATTTTATCACCGCACACGTTCTTAACAGCTATTATTTCATCCTTCACATAATCGTATCTACCTTCCTTTAAGGCACCTATTGGAATAACCATGTCGATTTCATCAGCGCCGTTTTTTAGGGCATCGGCAGTTTCCAAGCATTTAACGTTTGTGGTATTGTAGCCGTTTGGAAAACCTACTACTGTACATATTTTAATTTTTTCGTTTAAATCCTTAGCAAACTTAACAAACCCCGGCGGTATACACACCGATGCACAGTTGTACTTAACAGCATCAAGTACAGCCTCTGTAATCTGCTCTATAGTTGCAGTGGGCGATAACAAAGTATGGTCCACCTTGCTCATAATTTCGTTAATATCAATAATATCCATACCTTCCTCCTTTTATCAAAAGTTAAGGTCTTTTTGCTTTAATAACAACCCGTGAGCTGTCGGGCAAAAGATAATGCTTGTTGTGCATCAGCGGCTCGTCGTTGCTGTCGTGCAAGGTTTCTAAAATAAGAGTTAAATGCTTTTTGTCTGATATTTTATACTTGTCCGAAATAAAGGTACCGCTGGTGGACGTTGTTACCTCAATGTCTGCATATGCCACACCCGAGTATACCTCCTCACAAACAAACCTCAAAAGCTGAGTCTTGTTATTCAGATCAATATTAAAGGCGATAATCGTTTCAATAGGAATTAAAAACAGCGAGTACGCCACAAAGTTACCGGAGCTTCTATACCATACGTCCACAACAACAACAGCCGACGGCTTTATGAGCAAAACGTCTTGAATATGTTTGTTTGGCGGCTCGATTCTAAACTCAATTTCCATATCATCAATGGATACGGCGCAACAATGTTTGATAGGGCTGCCGACAGCCTCTATGCCAAACTTTGGAGGTTTTTGCTCCAGCCTTATAAAATTACCTTTGCCGTGAACGTTTTGAACAAGGCCGTCCTCATTGAGAAGCGCCAGCGCCTGCCTTAAAGTCATACGGCTGACGCCCAGCTTTTCCGCTAGGCGCGGTTCTGTGGGCAGCTTGCCGGTGGCGGCAAAATCACCCCTGACAATCATGTCGTGCAGCTTTTCGTAAGCCACTACATATTTTGGAGTTTTATCCTTGCCATAGTCTATATCCATAAGTCACCAGCACCTTTGAAAATTACAGCGCAACCGTTTAAGGGTTGCGCTATGTTCATTAAGCCTTGCGGCTTTGTTCAAACCTGTAAATAGTTTCAAGTACAACTTGGATTTCCTTTTCCCAGGCCTCTGCAAGTTTTTCGTTTTTGGTAGTGTAAATTACCTCACCGGTTGTCAGATTGCCGGAAACACCACAAATGCAGGCGGTTCTGACATTTCGCAAATGCCCTATAGTATATAGAGCAGAAGCTTCCATCTCAATGTTCATTATTTTATATTTGCGTAAATTATTAACAAACTCAGGAGTTTCACCGTAGAAGGCATCATCGGTAGAGCTTATGCCGGTATGCACAACAACCTGGCCGTTTTTAGCCATCTCGTTTGCAACATCTATGAGCATTCTAGTAAGTTCAAAGTCCGGCACAGCAGGAAAAGAATCGGGCAAATAAAATTTAGAAGTACCTTCGTTTTTCATAGCCGCTGTGCTTATCATAAGGTCGCCTATTTTTATGTCCTCACGAAGAGCAGCAGAGCTTCCTATGCGGATAAGAGCCTTAGCTCCAATGTTTATTAGCTCCTCAACGGCAATGGCCGTAGACGGACAACCCATACCTGTTGATGTAACAGATATTTTAACACCTTTGTAATAACCAGTAAAGGTTCTGTGTTCACGGTGGCTTGCTTTAAGCTCGGCATTTTCCAAGTACTTGGCAACGATATCACTTCTGGCAGGATCCCCCGGAAGCAACACATATTCCCCCACATCACCCACATCAAGAGCTATATGGTATTGTTTTTGACCTTTTGTTATTTCACTTTTGTCTAATGGCATAAAATATCCTCCTTTTTTAAGCTATATTTCCCATTGCTTCAGGGGCTTTCGCCTTCTGACCTACTGCAACAAGAACGATAAATGTAATTAAATATGGTAACATTTGAATGAACTGATCTGGTATATTCAAATCGGCAAGGTTTAACCGTAATGCTTGAGCAAATGCAAACAACAGGCTTGCCATAAATGAGCCAAGGGGGTTCCACCCTCCGAAAATGTTGGCGGCAATAGCCAAAAACCCACGGCCGGCAACCATTTCACGTACAAATAAATTATTTTGAACAATAGATAGATAGGAACCGCCAAGCCCAGCTAATGCGCCGCTTATAACAACCGCCGTGTATCTGTACATGTTGACGTTAACACCTGCCGTTTCAACAGCTTTTGGGTGGTCACCTATTGCTCTAAGCCTAAGACCGTAAGGCGTTTTATACATGCAGTACCAGGCAAGAGCCACAACCACCACAGATATATACAAAAACGGAGTCTGGTTATTAAATAACAGCCCAATTACAGGAATGTCCTTCAAAACGGGCACAGAAATGTTGCTTACCTGCTTCACATTGCCGGATATGCCGTCATTATCCCAAATAGCCTTCATAATAACAATAGTAAGACCGGAGGACATCATGTTAATGCCGACACCACTTACGGACTGGTTCGCCTTGTACTTTATACTGAGAACGGCGTGTAAAAAACCGATTAACCCACCGGCCAGTATGCTGCACAAAACGCCGAACCAAGGGCTGCCTGTGAAAAACGAGCCCACAACAGCTCCCAAAGCACCCATCAGCATCATACCCTCAACGCCTAAGTTTATTATGCCGATACGTTCGCAAACGGTAGCGCCTACAGCAGCAAGACCTATCGGTATGGCAAGCCGTACGGTTAGCAGAACAGTTTCAAATGATAAAATAGAACCTATGTCCATTACCGCTTCCCCCTTCCAAGTGACAGTATGGACCGTATTATGCCGGGTGTCGCCACGAACAGTATTACAAGGCCCTGTATCGTAAGCACCATAGTAGACGATATGCCTGCCACACGGTTCATCTTCATAGCGCCGGAATCAAGGGCGCCGAACAAAAGCGCCGTAAGTATTATGCCGAATGGGTTGCTGTTGCCCAAAACGGCCACCGCAATACCCGCAAAACCAAAGCCAGATGAAAACCCGTTTATATACCGCCCATATTTGCCCATAACCTCGGTTATACCGGCAAGCCCAGCGATGCCGCCGCTTATTGCCATGGTCAGTATTGTAGCGCCTACCACATTTACGCCGGATGCTTCTGCCGCTGTGGGGTTGCTGCCAAGGGCTTTTATATTATAACCGATTCTTGTTTTACTGAACACTGCATAAATAACAACTGCCGCCCCAAGGGCAATATACAAAGCTGTGGTAAGCTGTGTACGAGGGATGATGTTGGCAAGCTGTGCGCCCGGGGGAATAATCTCGGTTTGGTTGACCATACCCGGCGCTTTCAGCGGACCACTTACGAAATATGATGTTAAGAAAATAGCTATGTAGTTGGCCAGTATAGCTATTATAACTTCGTTAATGCCTCGTATTATTTTAATTGTGCCGATAATGCCGCCCCAAAGCATACCCCCTGCAAATGCTGCAAGGAGAACTAGGGGAGTCAAAATTATCTTGGGTAACCCCGGCAAAAACAATGCCGTTACAGTGCCTGTTAAGGCTCCGATATAAAGCTGACCCTCGGCGCCGATGTTGAACATGCCGCCCTTTAATGCAAAACCTACCGAAAGGCCAGTAAACATAAGCGGAACGCTTTTGCTAAGAGTGTTGGACAGTGCATTGGTATTCCCAAAAGCTCCACTCCACAAGGCGGTATATGCCTCAACCGGGTTGTAGCCGATTGCAAGCATAATAAGAGCAGCCACCAAAAACGCCAGCAACATCGCCAATAGCTGATAGCCGATGTTCTTCATCGTATCGGTGGAATGAAAGGAGCTAAGTAACTTGCTCATATCGCTCACCCGCCCTTCTGCCCGCCATTAACAGGCCTATTTCCTGTGTGGTGTAGTGGGCGGCGTTTCGCACGTCCATAAACTCACCTTTGTATAAAACGCCTATCGTATCACTAAGCTGCATAACCTCTGATAATTCAGTTGAAATCAGCAGTATGGCCTTGCCAGCGTCCCTAAGGGAAAGCAATATGTTGTGTACATATTCGATTGCGCCTATATCAAGACCTCTGACAGGCTGGGACACTATAACAAGCGTAGGGTTTTCGCTTACCTCACGGCTAAACACCATTTTCTGCTGGTTGCCGCCGGAAAGAGAGCCTATTGCTTGATTAAGCCCCGATGTTTTCACATTGTATTGCTCGATAAGAACCTCTGCCCGATCGGTTAAATATTTATGGCTGATTATGCCGTTTTTGCAGTAATCCTTCCTGTATTGGTTGCCTAGCAGATAGTTGTCACAAACGGAAAAGGGCGGTACTATGCCACGCTTTAGCCTATCTGAAGGCACATAGGCAATATTACGGCCTTTACGTTCCTTAGTCGTAAGGCTCATAATGCTTTCACCGTTTATGAGCACATCACCCTCCGTGAACTTATACAGCCCCATAATGCCTTCCTCCAGCTGCTGCTGGCCGTTGCCGTCAACTCCTGCAATGCCGAAAATTTCCCCTGCCCGCAGCTGAAAGCTGATGGTGTTTCCCGCATTGGGCAAAAGCCTTATCCCCTTTACGTCAAGCATTACATCGCCAAAATTAGCAGCCTTTTTGCTTATGTTAAAGTTGACCTCCCGGCCTACCATAAGGCTTGCAAGCTGTTCTTCGGTTGTATCGGTTTTGCTTAAAGTTGCAACTTTTTCGCCGCTGCGTAAAATCGATATAGTATCGGCAACAGCCATAGTTTCCTTTAGCTTATGTGTTATAAAAATAATAGTTTTGCTCTCCTTGCGGAGGTCGTTTAAAATAGAAAGCAGACTGTCAACCTCTTGCGGGGTAAGCACGGCAGTAGGTTCGTCAAGAATTAGTATTTCCGCTCCACGATAAACTGTTTTTAATATTTCAACACGTTGCTTCATCCCGACAGAAAGCTCGGATATTTTTTTATCTAAATCAAGCTGAAAGTTATATTTATCCGACAAGGCCTGAACTTCGCTGTGTGCCCGCTTGATGTCCAGCTTTAGTTTGCCATGTTCGTGACCTAGTATGATATTTTCCAGAACCGTCATGTTGTTTATCAGCATAAAATGCTGATGAACCATGCCGAGGCCAAGCTTAAAAGCCATACTTGGGTTATCTATCCTAACCTGATCGCCGTTAATAAGAATCTCACCGCTGTCAGGCTTATACAAGCCAAAAAGCACGTTCATTAAGGTGGACTTACCGGCTCCATTTTCACCCAACAGGCAATGAATTTCACCTTTTGCTATTTGCAGGCTGATGTCATTGTTTGCCGTAAAGTTGCCAAACCGCTTTGATATGCCCCTCATTTCAATTGCAAGCATACAGAACCCCTTTCAGAAACCATCTGCAATGAACTACCTCGTCCTTATGGGCGAGGTAGCGAACCTATATCATAACCTGTTAATATTAATTTTTAAGTTCTACATTAGCCGGAACAAACTCTTCCCCGTCATACACGTTGCTGACAACAAGTTCTTTGCTGATTATCTTGTTTTTGAGATCCTCAACTTTATCAATAATGTCTTGGGGAACATCTTTTGCATATGCTATGCCTAAAGCACCTTCTGTTTCAAGGCCAAAGAATTTGATTACATTTGATTCAAACTTTCCTTCTTTATATGTTTTGGCTGCGTATACTAGGCCTGTACCAATATCTTCTAAAGCTGATAAAATGTAAACCTCCGGGTTAGAAGAGGATAGGTCGTTAACCTCTGCAACTTGTCTTATACCGTTTTCCTTTACTGCATCAGTTACACCTTCCATGCCTTTGCCAAGCATAGCGAATACTATGTCAGCGCCTGCTTCTATTTGGGCTTCTGTAGTCTTTTTGGCAAGCTCATAGTCATTTGCATCACCTGTGAAGGTAGTTAAAACCTTAGCGTCTTTGTTGGTATAAGCCACGCCGTTTGCATAGGCATTTCTTGCGTTAACGCCGCCCTTAACCCTTGAGCCGGAAACATGACCAATAACATTTGTTTTAGTTAATAATCCAGCCGCCGCACCGGCAAGCCAGGTAGCTTCATCATAGGTTACTTGATATACTGAAAGATTTTCGCCCTTTACGCTGCCTTGGGATAAAACGAACTGAATATCAGGGTAGTTTTTGCTTATGTTCTCAACAGCTTGAGCAGTAATTCCGCCATGGGACATTACAATGTCGGGTTTTGTTTTAGCTAAGCTGTCAATGGCTTCTGATAATTTTTCTAATGTAGTAGGAACGTCGTTAATATACCATATTGTGGCGTTTAACTCACGTCTGATTCTAAGCAGTGCGTCAAATCCAGCTTGAGAGTAACCGCCGTCGTGAATGTCGCCGGGTATTAACATACCCACTGTTAGATTATCTTTTGGCGTATCGGCTGAATCTGTCAATAAATATCTGATGGTAAAAAAGTCTGCCACTCCATAGGGATAAAGTGCGCTGTTAGACTTTTGATATTCAAAAACAGCTTTTTCAGTGTATTCGTCAAACTTACCGTTTATACTACCAGAATAAAACCCTTTATCCTTTAAAATAGATTGGAGCTTTTCTACGTCAACGCCTTCGGAACCCATAGAAAGCCTGCGTTCGCCTAAAACATGTGTTTCTTTTTCAGGCGCTGCTGCCGCTGCAAATACCAAACAATTAAAAGCAAAAATGAATGATAA
>CAZEYG010000061.1:0-8265 GCA_964516575.1 uncultured Defluviitaleaceae bacterium | reverse complement strand
TGGATTTATCTAGGCTGGACAACAATCAGCTTAAGCTGGTTTTGGAAAACACGAATTTAATTGAGCTTATTTCAAAATGTATCAAACAAAACATTGTTTTTGCAGAAAAGAAAAACCAAAATATAATATTTGACCATAACACTGAAGGTTTTGTAATTTTGGCTGACCCGGCCAGAATAAATCAGGTTATTACAAACATAATAAACAACGCCATAAAATACAGCAACGACGGCAGCGTTATTGAAATAACCGCCGAAGAAGAGGAAACCTATTTTATTGTTAAAATCAAGGATTCGGGTATGGGCATACCAAAAGAGGATTTGCCTAATATTTTTGAGAGGTTCTATCGGGTGGACAAAGCCCGTTCTAGGGCTATGGGCGGCACAGGTTTGGGACTATCTATTGCAAAGGAAATTATGGAGGCTCATAACGGTAAAATTTATGCAGGCAGCGTTTTAGGCGAGGGCACCACAATGACATTGTGTTTCCCTAAGATGTCTGATACAATTTAAGGATACATTGGAGGAATAGACATGCAAAAAGCGGATTTAATTGTTACGGAAACAACAGTTATTACGATGGACAATGAAAGGCGGATTCTTAAAAATTCCGCTGTTGTAGTACGTGACGGTTTAATAGTTGACATTGGTGACAGCGAAACGACCTTGCAAATGTACAGCAGCGAAAACATAATCAGCGGCCGGGGAAAGTATGTTTTTCCCGGTTTTATAAATACCCATAACCATACTTTTCAAGTTTTGACAAAGGGCTTAGGAAAAGACCGCCTGCTTTGGGACTGGCTGGAGACATGTGTGCTTAAGGCTGTGCCCCATATAACCGATGAGATGGCGTATTACGCCGCTATGTGTAGCCTAATGGAAAATATCAGAAGCGGCTGCACAACTACACTGGATTTTTTATACGCCCATGGTACGCCGGGGGTTTTTGAAGCCGTATGGAAAGCCTTTGAAACAGTGGGTATCAGAGGATACGTCGGCAGAACACATTTCTTTAATGATTACGAGGGCAAAGGAACTCAAACTTTGGAGTCAACAGAGGAATACCATAAAAATCTGCGCCGAATAAGTAGCGGCATAAAAAACAGAGAGCTTTTAAACATGGCTATTGTTTGCCCTGCTTTACCTGGGATTTTCGATAAATGGTTTTACAAGCCGGATTATTTAAAAAACCTGCGCTTAGCTGCTGATGAGCTTTCTATTCCGTATACTATGCATATAGCTGAAACCAAAGATGACGATGATTATATTACAGAGCATAAAGGAATCAGAAGCATACCGTTTTTAAAGGAAGAGCAATTTTTGGGCGAACGCCTTGTTGCGGCTCATTGCATATTAATGGAGCAAGAAGATATTGAGGCTTTTAGTACGTTTAATGTTAAGGTTTCACACAACCCAGTTTCAAACATGATTTTAGCGGCGGGGGTTGCACCGCTAAATGAATTTTCAAAGCACGGTATAACTGTAAGTATTGGGATTGACGGCGCTGGAAGTAACGACAGCCAAGATATGCTGGAGACTCTTAAATTTGTCAATCTTTTGCAGAAGGTTCATAACCGTGACATAAAGTCCTTAAGCGCCGAAGATACACTAGCTATGGCCACAAACGGCGGCGCACAGGCATTATGCCGTACGGATATAGGTTGTCTTGTTGCAGGGAACAAGGCGGACTTCTTTGTTTTTAACCCGGATGTATTAAAGTCCTGTCCTGTTGCAAACCCGGTATCGTCCTTGGTTTATACAGGCAGCGAGGCAAATATTCAAACTGTTGTTATAAACGGCAGAGTTATCTTAAAAGACGGCAGATTTGTTGACATTGATGAGGATCATGTTATAAAAAGATTAAATGAATGCGCCGCAAAGTTACGTGAGCTTTCGGGGATGGCTGATTAAAGGGTAAAAAAACAAGACGTGAAGCAGATAAGCTGCTTCACCGCCTTGTTTTTTTTGTAATAAATAATCTCTAAGCCTCTTCCTTAGGAAAAACAACGTTAAGTACAAGAGCAATTAATGTTGCGGCAGCAATGCCGTTGCCGCCAAATATATATTTAAGCCATGTTGGGAAATTAGCCATTGCTCCGGCTGCAAGACCGGCCCCTTGGCCAAAACCTATACCGATACCTAAAGCAACGGCGATTATAAGCGTATTACGTGAGTTCAGCTTTACTTCGCTTAAAAGGTTAAGACCAGAAACGGCTATTGAAGCAAACATACATATTACGGCACCCCCTAAAACCGAAGGCGGTATATTGGAGAAAAACTCACCTACAGGACGGAACAAACCAGCGATAATAAGGAATATAGCGCCACATGCTATAGTAAATAGGTTAACAACCTTTGTAATTCTTACAAGGCCAACGTTTTGGCTGAATGATGTAAGGGGGCTGACGTTAAATAAAGAAGCTACAACGCTGGAGAAGCCGTCGCAAAGGATAGAGCCTCTAAGCTCAGTATCAGTAGGCTCCCGGTCAAGACCGCCTTGAGTAATACCGGCAGTATCACCTATAGTTTCAATGGCTGTAACTACAAACATGAAAAGCATAGGTATTATAGCCTCCGGCAGGAAAGTCATGCCGTATTTAAAAGGTATCGGCACAGCAAAAATACCGTTGGCGAAAAAGTTTTTGACTGTAAAGTTTAATGTAAGGGATTCAGCCGGAATTGTAAAGTACATAATAAGGGAAACGGCATAACCTACAAGCATGGCTATAAGCAGAGAAGCAAGACCCGCCAAACCCTTTCCAAAGATTTTAAGAAGTATTACGGTTAAAAGAACGATAAATCCAACAAAAAGATTTTGCAAAGAACCAAAGTTTGGATTAAACTGTGGAGTTCCGCCGCCTGCAAAGGCTTGTATGCCTACGGGGATAAGCGTAAGGCCGATTGAAAGAACAGTTATGCCCGTTACTAACGGCGGGAAAAACTTGCGAAGTGTTTTCATGAAAGATCCAAGGCACATTTCAAACAACCCGCCAATAAGGGAAGCGCCCATAAGCGCCGACCAGCCCCCTATACCTACAATCGCTGAGTTGACCCCGATAAACGCAGAACTGGTTCCCATAACGACAGGCAAGCCAGCGCCTATCGGACCGACCTTATAAACTTGAACCAGTGTCATAACCCCGGCCATAACCATAGCGCATTGAGCCAGATACGCAACGTCTATAGCCCCGGGATTAGCGGTTGCATATGCCCCGCCAACTATTAAAAGAGGAGTTAAGTTTCCAACAAACATGGCCAAAACATGCTGCATTCCTAAAGTGATTGCCGTAAACAACGGCGGTCGCCCTTCCAGCTGATAAACCAGTTTTTCGTTTTCTTTCATTAAAATACCCCCTTATATAAAGTGAGCACTGACATCTTATTGTATAATATTACCAAATATTTGTCAATGTTTTTTTCCTTGTTTGTAACGCAAAGCTATTGACCGATTTGGTTTAGGATGATATTATATATTAAACCGATTCGGTTAAGCGCCAAAATGTCTTGTTAATGTTACGTTTATTGCCGGAGTATTATATTCTTGAAAGGAGTGATATGAAATGATGAAAAAAGCTTCAACCCTTATTTTAAGACTTGCGTTACTGGCAATGGCGTTAATTATGCTTGGCGTTTGTTTCGGTATCGGATGGGTAGTGATTGCGGAGGGTAAACCAGGCTCCCAATATAGATACTTGGACTTTATTTTGATCATCGTCGCATATTTGGCGGCAATCCCCTACTTTATCACCCTGTTTCAGTCAGAACGGCTTTTATGCTTAATTGACCGAGGGTTGGCATTTTCCGATCAATCGGTTAAGGTACTTACAACAATTATCCGAAGCATATTTGCGGTATTTTCGGTTTGTGTAGTTGGCGGTCTGCCGTTATTTTATATGGCAGCCGAAATAGACGATGCCCCCGGCCTAATAATCGTTGGTTTGGCGATTACGGGTTTGGTATTTTCCATTGACGTGTTTGCTTATGTTTTACGCCGACTGCTGCAGGAAGCAATTGAATTTAAGCGCCGAGCTGAAGTATAACATTAAGCCGATTCTATAAATATAAAAGGGGGTGATTGCATTGGAAAGGTTTTTGAGCTTACCGCCGGAAAAACAAAATGTCATCATAGATGCCGCTATGAGCTTGTTTGGAGCGGTAGGCTACAAAAAGGCTTCGGTAGCTGATATTGCCGAGGCTTCCGGTATATCAAAAGCAATGATTTTTTACTACTTCGGGAGTAAGAAGGCGTTATATCTATATCTTATAGGGTTTGCAGGAAATACTCTTAAAGATGAGATTAATCGTCGCTTTGATAAATCGATTACTGATTTTTTTGATAAAATCCGCTTGACCTCTGAAATTAAGATGTCGGTGTTAGGCAGATTCCCCGGAATACTTTCATTTTTAACAGGCATGTACTATGAAACCGACGAGGAGGTTGTTGATGATATAAAGCGCATTGTCTCCGAAGGGGAAGCGTTCGGTACAGCGTTTGTGTTTGAAAATATGGACGCTAAAAAATTCAAGGATGATGTTGACCCGGAGCTTGTAATGAAAATTTTGACTTGTTATTCTGAGGGATATATGTCGGGTTCTGCCATGCGGCAGGTTACAGACCTAGACAAGATGACGACAGATTTTAATAGATGCCTTGACCTAATGAAACGGCATTTTTATAAGGAAGAATATTGCGGCGACAATTAAATCTTACAACTGTTTTAGCCGATGATGTGATATTTAAAAGGATAGGGGAAGTTAAATTGAAAAAATACACTAAAAAATTAATTGCCCCGATTGTTATAATTTTAGTTATAGTAGCATATTTTGCGACACTTGGGGTTACGCTTTTAGCTTTGCCATTACCCATATGGGGTAAGGCGTTGGCGATAATAGTCCCGGTCATATTTGCCGGAATCGGCGTTTATGTACTTATAGAACGAATTAAAGAAATAAGGAGCGGAGAAGAAGATGATCTTAGTAAATACTGATTATATTACGGGCAAGGAGCTTGAAATGCTTGGTCTTGTCAAGGGCGGAACCATCCAGTCCAAACACATTGGAAGCGACATTACACAGGGCTTTAAAACACTAGTCGGCGGCGAGTTATCTGCATACAACGATATGATGAACACAGCTCGCGCACTTGCCACCAAACGCATGGTTGCAGAAGCGGAGGCGCTTGGTGCTGACGCAATTGTTAACATACGATATGCCTCCTCTTCGATTATGGCAAGCGCTGCTGAGGTTATGGCATACGGCACAGCGGTAAAGTTTATTAGTAAATGAAACAATCCCGAACGGAGGTAACGCCATGTATATATCCATAAATAAGCTTTGCAAAAGCTACGGAAGCGGCGAGGTTAAGGCAATTGCTCTAAGGGATGCCTTTTTTGAGCTTGACAAGGGCGAAATTGGCGTAATTTTAGGCCCCTCCGGCAGCGGGAAATCCACTCTAATGAATATCTTAGGCGCCATTGACAGAGCCGACAGCGGTATTGTCAAAGTTGGCGGCAAAAACATAACAGAGCTTGACGACAATACACTTACCGAATATCGCCGAAGCAAGATAGGTTTTATCTTTCAAAGCTACAACCTTGTCCCCCATCTGACGGTAAGGGAAAACATTGAAGTGATAGAAAACATCAGCTCATCACCTCTTGCTATAAATCAGGTGCTTTCGGCCGTTGGGCTTTCAGAGAAAAAAGACCGATTCCCCCGTGAGCTTTCCGGAGGTGAGCAGCAGCGTGTGGCGATTGCGCGAGCGATTGTTAAAAACCCGGAGCTGCTTTTGTGCGACGAAATTACCGGTGCGCTGGATTTTGAAAGCGCTATTGAAGTACTAACACTTGTACAAGAAATCAACAGAAAATTTGGCACGACTGTTGTGATGATAACTCACAACAGTGCCATTTCCTCAATGGCTCATCGGGTTTATAAATTCCGCAGCGGCCAGGTTGTGGATGTTTCGCAAAACATAGATCCCGTCCAGGCAAGGAGGATTGTGTGGTGATGAAACTAAATAAAAGCGTGTTTCGTGTCATAAAGGAGAACAAAGGGCAATATGTCGGAATGTTTTACATGGTGTTACTGTCAAGCTTTTTGTTTGTTTTCTTCATGTTGGCGGCAGCTAATCTTTCTACCAACAAAAACGCCTATTTTGCCGACTATGTTATGGGCGATATTGAGTTTACTTCCAGAAACGAAATCGCAAACATTGGTGACATTGAAAAGCGCTTTGATATTCAAATGGAAGGTGCACTAACAAAAGACGTTGCAACCGAAAGCAAAACCATTAGGTTATTTACGCCCAACCGCAAGGTTAATATCCCTGCTGTTTTAGAAGGCAGACTTCCCCAAACTGGAGAGATTGCCCTCGACCCGCAGTTCGCAAAGGCAAATGGTCATAAAATCGGGAGCAACATTGGTATTGACGGCAGAGACTATACCGTTTCGGGTACTGTCTGCCTACCGAACTATGCCTATATTCTAAAAAAACCAGGGGATCTTGTTAACGACTTTAACAGCTTTGGAATTGCGGTTATGAGCGAAGCTGATCTTAAGACTGGAGAGTTGTTGTATTCGGTTAAATACAACACGCCGCAAAAAGACATTCATGCTCAAGCAAAGCCGCTTAAAGCGTATTTAAACGAACAGGGCACAGAGCTTATTTCCTGGAATTATGCCAAATACGATATGAAAACCAACATGCCCGATGTTGAGGTTCGTATGATTACCGTTTATTCGTGGATACTGCTGCCCTTTCTGATGTTGCTTTCGGCTGCTTTGGCGGCGGCCGTGTTGGGCAGAATGGTTAAAAGCCAGTCCGGTGTTATAGGAACCCTTTACGCCTCCGGTTATCGCAAACAGGAGCTTATGCGCCATTACCTGAGTTACCCGTTATGGCTGGGCGCTTTAGGTGGTTTACTTGGGGGTATCCTTGGCATGGGGGCTTTTGTACCCTTTCTGAATATTATGTTAACCTTTTTCCCAATGCCGATTAAAGCTCTGACCTTTAACCCCCTTTATATCCTGCTAGGCACGGCTTTAACGACTGTTATCTTATGCGTAGGAACCTATATTGCGCTGAATAAAGCGCTGTCATTTTCCCCTGTTTCGCTTATGCGAAACGAAACAAAAGTCGGAAAGCCTAATTTCCTAGAACGAAGATTTCCCCTCTCCGGCTTGAGTTTTGAAACCAGATTCTCGGTTAGAGAGCAGTTACGTTCGTTACCCCGGCTTGTCCTTATGCTGATTGGTATTTTGGCAGCCACAGCGCTTTTGATGTTTGGATTAATAACAAAAAGCTCAATGGACTATCTTATAAGTGGTGTTGGAACGAAAGCAACGCTGAATTACAGCTACGAATATGCGCTTCATGTCCCCCAAAATACGGCGCCTCCCCTAGGCGGAGAGCCAATTGCCGGGCGCAAGTTTGTGCCCGATTTTAACCCCGAGCAGCGTTTCGAGATTATCGGAGCCTTACCCGGCGGAAGGATTGTTTCTTTGTTTGACAAAAGCGGCAAACCTATACTTCTTGACGACAACAAAGCCGTCATAACCAAAACAATGGCCGCTAAATACAAGCTAAAACCCGGCGACAAAATCAACTTTGCCGACATCATCTCCGATAAAGATTTATCCATTGTTATTACCGACGTTGCTGATACAAGCCTTGGGGATTATATCTTTGTTTCCCTTGAGCGTTTTGATGCGCTGCTTGGCTGGGAAAAGGGTACTTACAACGCAATTATGTCCGACTCTCATATTAACATTAACCCGGCTTTGGTTTACAAATTAACCACGCCCGAAAGTCTTGCCGACAGCCTTGCCGACTATATGCTGCTGATGAATATGGTTTTATACGGCATTGCAGTTGTAGCGGCCTTAATCGCCATGATTATCATTTATATATTAGCAGCCGTGAGTATTGACGAGCAAAAAGGCGGCATTGCGCTTATGAAGGTCTTTGGCTACAAAAAAGGTGAGGTTGGTGCGCTTATTACAAACAGCTCACGCTGGCTGGTGTTATTAGGTTACGTTATCGGTGCGCCGATTTCGTATTATTCCATTGGCACGGCGCTTACCTTTATATTTGGTCTCTTAAATCTAACCATTGAAGTCAGGTTGGATTGGTATTTCGTTTTGCTTGGGCTAGTGCTGATTGCAGGCGCATTTGAGCTTTCCAAAAAGCTTTGCCTTAGAAAGATTTCCGGCGTACCTATGAGTGAGGCGCTGAAAGCGCAAAAAGAATAGGAGGTGAAGGGTA
>CAZEYG010000060.1:0-8569 GCA_964516575.1 uncultured Defluviitaleaceae bacterium | reverse complement strand
TTGTGATTTAGCCGTTTTGCTTAACATGACTAAATCTGCTATTTCGCATCAGCTCAAAAGCCTTAGACAAGCAAAACTCGTAAAGTATAGAAAGGATGGAAAAAATGTTTTTTACTCGCTTCAAGATGACCATGTTAAGGATATTTTTAATAAAGGTTTTGAACATATCAATGAATAACACTACAAGTATTAACAACAAGGAGTTGAGCATAAATGAGCTGTGCACATATTGAAAAGGCAAAACCCCCTTCCGCCCTTAAAGCAGAGAGCATCTGCTGTTGCAGTAACCATTCGGGTCATTCAGGGGAAAACAGCATTTTAAGCAAAACGTATATAACAAGGTTAGTTTTAGCATTTATAATAACGGTTGTATTTACATATATAAAGGTTTCATACTATATTGAGCTGGCAATATTTCTAGCTGCTTTTCTTCTAGCCGGGTACGAGGTTATTATAAGCGCCGTAAAAAACTGCATGAAGGGTAAGGTTTTTGACGAGAACTTTTTGATGGCAATAGCGTCAGCCGGAGCTTTTGCAATAGGCGAACACGCTGAGGCTGTTGCAGTTCTCATATTCTATGGAGTCGGTGAGCTTTTACAGGAGCTGGCCGTTAAAAGCTCAAGAAAAAACATAACAGAGCTTATGGATATTAGGCCGGACTATGCAAACCTAAAGGAAACTTCCGGTGAAGGCTGGGAGCTAAAAACCGTTTCACCCGACGTAGTAAAACCAGGTGAAGTTATAGTTGTAAAACCTGGAGAAAAAATCCCGCTGGACGGACGAATAGTCAGCGGCACGTCTTTTGTGGATACTAGGGCAATAACAGGCGAAAGCGTCCCCCAGTCAGTCGGCGTAGGCAGTATCGTTACGTCAGGGGTTATAAACACAAGTGGTCTTATTGAGGTTGAGGTTTTAAAGGTCTTTGCTGAAAGCACTGTCTCAAAAATACTGGAGCTTGTACAAAACGCCAACAGTAAAAAAGCCGAAAGCGAAAAGTTTATTACCAAATTTGCCAAATATTATACGCCTATTGTTGTTTTTCTTGCGGCTGCAATTGCTCTGTTCCCTCCTGCCCTTGGCTTCGGCAGCTTTTCAGCCTGGCTTTATAAAGCCCTCAGCTTTTTAATTATATCCTGCCCTTGCGCCCTTGTAATTTCCATCCCAATTAGCTTTTTTGGCGGGATAGGTGGCGCTGCACGAAAGGGCATTCTTGTGAAAGGCGGCAATTACTTAGAGGCTCTTAATAATGCAGCATGTATAGTCTTCGATAAAACTGGGACAATTACAAAAGGCGTGTTTAATGTAACAGAAATTATCCCGGCAACCGGCGTATCCGAAGCAGAACTAATTGAATTGGCTGCAACTGCAGAGCAAAGCTCCAATCATCCGATAGCTAAATCAATTATCAGCTATTATGGCAAACGTATACCTCCAGCTAAGGAAATAACCGAAAAAGCCGGTTATGGTATTAAATGCGCCGCAGAAAAAGGCATCATTCTAGCCGGTAACATTAAGCTGATGCTGGAAAACGGAATCAAAGCCTCTAACCCGGGCACAGCTAAAACAACAGTGCATATAACCTTAAACAACGAGTACATGGGATGCATATTAATATCGGACGAAATAAAGGACACTTCAAAGGAAGCAATAGATTCCCTAAAAAACCTTGGTGTTAGCCGCCTTGTTATGCTGACAGGGGATAACGAGGATGTGGCCGGAGAGATAGCTAAAGAATGCGGCATATCGGAATACTTTGCCAAGTTGTTGCCAAATGAAAAGGTATATAAGCTGGAAGAGCTTTTAAAAGCAGAGCAAAGCGAAAACAGGAAGGTTATATTTGTGGGCGACGGAATAAACGATGCGCCTGTACTTGCCCGAGCGGACATTGGTATAGCAATGGGTGGCATAGGTTCCGATGCAGCTATAGAAGCGGCTGATGTTGTTATTATGAATGACGACATAAGCAAAATAGCCGAAGCAATTAAGGTTGCCCGGAAAACAAGGGTTATCGTCACCCAAAACATTATATTTGCTTTAGGCATTAAAGCCTTGATTATGCTTCTTGCGTTTTTAGGAATAACATCTATATGGTTTGCTGTGTTTGCGGATGTAGGCGTAGCGCTTTTAGCTGTTTTAAACGCAATGCGGGCCATGAAGTGAACTACCCCGCCACAGAGCGGCACCAAATTCACAAGCAAGCTTGCGTGCTTGGCTCATTACTTCGTGAGAATAAATAATTTAATTGTAAAGGCAGATTCATAATCGCTTAGCTTTGAATTATGAATCTGCCTTTTGCTTAGAACTTAACCTTAAATTACGCCTTAAAACCTCTGTTCCCAGTATCCATAACAACCTCGTTAAGCTCACCCTTGCTATAGGTAAGGCCGGCATAAATCTGTTCCGCCCCTTCTATAACCGGCTCACCACTAAAGCCGTCCCTTTCAAGCTGGAGCCAGCTTTCCAAAAGATTGGACATAATTTTTTCCGCCTCGTCCAGCTTACCCTTTTCTTTACTTATTTTAGCGCCAATAAGTAACTTGTTAACATAAATATACAACGGCATCAAATCCATAGAAATTGAAAAACTCATATCAAGGGAGTCTATTAAAAGCCCATTGAATTGAACCGCCTTATCAATATTTTCATTATAAACACATTCATTTTGAAAATCAGACTTTGCGCCTTTAATATGCTCTAACATTAACTCATAATTAATGATTACAAGCTGGAGCGGCGAAGCAACGGAAATTTTTGCAGTATAATCCTCTGTACTATAACTCATTTAACCACCTTATTACCTTTCATGGCAGTTTGTTTTTTCTCGTCGGTTTCATCAATATATTTTACTATGCCAGATATTAGCTTTAACATTTTTCCCGATAGCTTTTGATCCCCTGCGGCTTTCATAAAAGAATCCCCTTGTCATCTGTAAATTGAGTACCGGTTAGTCTGTAACCTGCATCCCCGGCAAATAATTCCAACAACCCTTCGTTTTCTTTTAAGAATTTCAAAGCCTCTTTGCTGTCGGCGTTAATTTTCATTGAAACGCCGTCGCCTAATATATCCGCATGTATATTTACGTTACCAAGACCGTTTGTATTAATGGATATTAACAGAGATGTTTCGTTTCCGTCTAGATTGTCATTTAGAATATACATATTTAGGCTTGCGATTTTATCATGTAAAGCAACCGGCAGTTTAAAAGCATAACTGTCGGAGCGCTCTGTAAAGCTTTGAACCTTTATGGCGTTTTGTATAAGGTTTAGCTCCTTTAACAGCCTACTTGCCGCTGCATTTTCGGATATATTTTCTGCTGTATTTTCTGCAATATTTTCAAGGCTCTCGTTAATGTCTTTTATAACTCCTTCAGCAGACTTTCCATCCATAAGTTTATCCAGGGAAGTATCTAACAAGCTGTCTAAAAGACTTTGCTTGTCTTCGCTTGTTATATTATCGTCCTTTGTAAGACTGTCAAGGCGTTCCCCTACAAAGTATGGGTTCTTAATAAGCATTTGCATAATTCCCATATTCACCATTGTTAGAGGAATGTTGTTTTGCTCCATGAATTGAACAGTAGAAGGAGATGACTTTAAGTATTCAGCCAGCTTAGTCATATTGTTTTTAATTTCCCAGCCTTTAATTTCTTCTTGAAGCTCGGCTTTTACCTCGGCAAGAAGCCCGTTAAGCTCTTCAAAAGGAAGGTCGTCAAGTAAACCGTTCTCTTTAATAAGCTGTTTTAAAGAAAATGGGTGTGCATTGTTTTCAAACTGCTTGCTTATAGCAGTAAAGTAGTCAATAGCTTCTTTTTTCTCTGTTTTACTCAAAATAGCCTTTATATTCTTATCAGTGGCAATAACATCAGCTACGGCTCCTTCTTCATCGCTGACCGTATAGTTTATATCGTTTGCTTTGCCCTTTGTCCGTGAAAAATACTTAGCTGCTTCCAGCATAGAGCCTAAAGTTAAGTCAACATCATTTTTCAAAGCAAAACCTAACGCCGCCGAATCGTTTTTACGTATGGTGTTAAGCATTCTGTAAATTGCAATCATCGAATTTCGCTCATCAGCCGTAAGGGTTTTGTCCTTGTCCATTTCTGCGATAAATTCGGGTATTTTCTCCGAAAGCTGTTCTCCGTATTGTTTGTCAAAGCTGTCGATGTAACTAATAATCTCATCAACATGCAGCTTTGAAGGGTTTAGACCGTCCTTTATCATGGACGCCGCAATCGTCGGGTGAAGCCTGTCGTAAATGGTGTTGATTTTAGCGTCAATGGCTTTCACCTTCATAATGTTTTCGATTGTAACATCCAGTTCATTTTTACTTAGGATTGAAGCCGCTTTAATGTTTTGGTTTGTAACCTCAAGGCCAAGCCCTTCAACAAACGGCGCAAGCTCATTACGCACTTTTGCAAATGAATCGGCATACTTAGGGTTAACGACAGTGGCAAAGGTCTCCAAATCCTTAAGAGCCCTAGCGGCTGAAACTGCTTTATGAAGAGCTTCAATATTAAATAACGACGGACGCTCAATAAAACTTGCATAAGCGTTGTTTGTAACGGGCATAGAATCCTTGAGCATTGTATAAAGGTCTTCCATTTTTCCGATGTTTTCGTTAGAGCTTTCGGCGCCAACGACCTTAAGGCTTGCGGCATATTGCTGCTGTTCAAGGTTTTTAAGCTCTGCCAGAGCCTGCTCTAATGAAAGCGTATCTATCTGTATACCGTTTTTATAAAGAGCGGCAGCGGATTGATGAGTCAGCTTTAGCTGAAGCTCAATAAGTTGCCTTTTTGTTGTAATAAAATCCTTGGTGTATTTAGAGCTCTCAGACGCTGTTAATTCGGCAGGAAGCGTTTCAGCCTGATTAAACGTGCCTTCGTTGGCACGTTTTAAGGCGGAGATAGTGACGGGAATTTGCCGCTTTAATAAGAACTCTATGTCCCTATCGGATAACTTCGGCAAAATATCCATAACAGACTGTACTTTTTCCATTATAATTTCAAGGTTCTTCTCGCCTGTATAAAGCTCATAAAGGTCAATATCAAGCAGGCTTTTGTCCATTATAATATTTTGCATGGCTTTACTTATAACGGAATCATCGGTTAAGTTAGCCGCTATATCTGAAAGGAAAATGGCCTTATCCATGTTTTCCTTTGTTATATCAACGCCGCTTTCAATCATCAGCCTTGCAAATTCTCTTGTTTTTTCGTTATTCTCAATACCTTCCAGCTTAAATATTTTGTTGATTTCGCCCTTAAGCCCGTCCCACTGTCTGTCGGATAGCTTGTTTTCGGCTTTGCCCTCCCCTGCCCTAAATAAGCCTACGGCCGAATGCTTCGCTATATAAATATTTTCAATTGTAAGTTCAGAGCCTTCTTTAAGCAACAAAACAACAGCGCCCTTATCAAGCTGTTTAATTTCCTCCAGCTTATTATGCACTGCCGTTAAAAACTTCTTGTTTTTATCCGCCTCCGGGGTTTCTTTAAGCTCTTTAATCGTAGTGGTAAGCATATCAAGGTCTATTTTAGTAAGGGAAATACCAGCGCCGGTAAGCCAGCCTACTGCATTTTCAGTTAGATTTGCGGAAGCGTATTGCAGCTTGCGCCTTATAGCGCCAAGAGCCTGCGCCATTTTTACCTGTTCTTCCACATATTCTTTTTTAAAGATATTATCCTCCTTAATAAACCCGCTTTTTTCAAAAAGCTCCTTTATACTGTCTGTGGAAAGAAAAGCCTCCGCCCCCTGTTCCATTGTATACGGGGCGCTTAGCTGCTTTAAGGAAACTACACCTTCACTATTTTTTGTTACCTCAAAAAAAAGCCGATCGCCTATTTTACCCTTTAGTTTAGATTCATCGGCCTGAAACGATATGTTATCGTCGGTTGTTAATATATATTTATTTCTTACCTTATCGGTAATTGTAGCCGTTATAACAGAGCCTTCGCTGAAATTCAGCGAAAGCTCTCTTCTGTTTCTGTTAGTTGAATTTGTTATGTTATTATTACCGGCTATCGCCGAAACTGTTACGGTATTACTCATTTATATCACTCCGTTATCCCAAAAGCTGTAATATAGCCTGGGGTCTTTGATTGGCTTGCGCTAATACTGAAATACCTGCTTGGAAAATAACGTTGGCTTTTGAGTAGTTCATCATTTCTTCAGCCATGTCTGTGTCCTCGATTCTGGATAGAGCCTGGGTTGTGTTTAACCCTGCGTTGTCCAGATTAGAAACAGTAAACTCAAGCCTGTTTTGATAAGCGCCCATCTTCGCCCTAATCTCGGAAACAATACTTAAAGCCTTTGCAACTCTTTGGATACCGTCTTGAGCCAAATAAGGCGCACCAACCAATAAGCGGTCTAGCTCAAGGGTTGTAGCCGTAACCTTAGGGATTTTTATTTCCATTTCAATGTTTTTATTGGAGCCAATCTGTACAAAAAGAGGGCCTGTTTGTAATTTCATTAATGTATACGGCTGGGCGCCAGGTGTGGAAACGGCAAGATTCGGGTCTATATCCGCACAAATCTCCCTGCCGAATACGTCTGTAATGGTAACTCTGTTGCCCTCTGCTTTATAAGTCGCATTAACTGTAAGCGGTATGTCTGTTCCGCCCATAGGGTTTGCCGGTGTTTGAAGGCTGATTTTAACGTCTGTGCCCCCGTCATAAACCGCCCCGGTAACACCAAGTTTTTGGAGTAGCTCAGAATTGTTGCTGGTTATTTCAATTTTATATTTTGAGCCGGTAATGTTTGATTGCATGAAATCAAAAACCTTATCGGGGTTTGTGCTTCTTTCAACATAAATATTTGTGGCTTCAGCCGCCTGGCGAATTTTTTCATAAGCAGAAGCGTTTGTATCAGTGCCGTCAAAGGAAACCAAAACATCGTTAATAAAGATTTCACCCTTTATTCCGTTAATGCTATTACCCGGCGGTAAGGCAGCCGAAGTAAGTTTAGCAGCTGTAGACTGGCTTAAAAGCTGGAATTTATACTCGGCGTTAAGCACCTCGTCGGAAACTCTAAGCACGGAGGCCGTGCTGGAATGAATAATCCTTTGGGCGTCGCCGTTAAGTAACTTTATTTTATTAAAATCTGTTTTAAGAGCCGTGCTGTTTATTTCGTCTTTAAGCTGGTTAATTTCCATCTGCATTTTTTCAGTGTCTTCGGGAGTATTAGTCCCGTTGGCGGCATAAACACAAAGCTCATTCATTCGCTGAATCATACTTGTTATTTCGCCCAAGGCGCCTTCTGCGGTTTGTATAACAGAGATTGCATTACTAGAGTTTTGGCTGGCTTTTGCGATACCGTTAGATTGAAGACGGAGCTTATTGGTAATAGCCCTGCCGGCAGCATCATCCGAGGCGGATGTTATTTTTAAGCCTGACGAAAGTCTTTTAGACGCTAAGGAAATTTCTTTGTCGTGTCTAGCTAAAGCGCCATAGGCATGTAACGCCGGCATGTTTGTGTTTATTTTCATATACGAATACCTCCGTTTATTTTAAGTTTGCATTTTTAATAATACTATTAAATAACACTATAAATTTATTATCGGCATATTATCAATAAAAGTTTACAACATGAGAATTTTAATATATTATATTTGATAGGCAAGAGCAAACTTGTATAATTAATAATAAGGAGGACATATAAATGTCGGTAAATTTAAAAGGCAGAAGCCTACTTACATTAAAGGATTACACAAAAGAAGAAATATTATATTTAATTGATTTATCATCTGAATTAAAAGAGCAAAAAAAGAAGGGCATATACGACGAAAAAATGAAGCACAAAAACATTGCCCTTATTTTTGAAAAATCATCTACAAGAACACGCTGCGCTTTTACCGTCGCATGTATTGATGAAGGGGCACACCCTGAATTCTTAAATAAAAACGATATTCATATTGGCAAAAAGGAAACAGTCAAAGACACGGCAAGAGTCCTTGGCCGAATGTTCGACGGAATACAGTTTAGAGGTTTTTCCCAGCAGGTAGTTGAAGAGCTGGCAAAGTACAGCGGCGTGCCTGTTTGGAACGGACTTACAGACTATGATCACCCAACCCAGGTCCTTGCAGACTTTTTAACTATTAAGGAGCATTTAGGCACTCTTGAAAACCTTAAATTCGTCTACATAGGCGACGGAATAAACAATATGGCTAACGCCTTAATGATTGGCGCTTCAAAAATCGGCATGGATTTTGTTATTGCAGCCCCAAAAAAGCTCCAGCCGGGCAGTGAACTAGTAGACGAATGCCAAGGTTTTGCAAAGGAAAGCGGAGGAACTATAACAATAACCGACGACATGTTTGAGGCCGTTAAGGACGCCGACGTTATTTATACCGACGCCTGGATTTCAATCGGCGAAGAAAACTGCGAATGGAAGCTGGATGTTTTAAGGCCATATACCGTTACAACCGAGCTGATGGCTGCTTCCGGCAAGGATAGTACAATTTTTATGCACTGTCTGCCTGCAGTTAAAGGCAACGAAGTAACCGAAGAAGTGTTTGAAAGTAAGTGCTCAGTTGTTTTTGACGAAACCGAAAACCGTATGCATACAATTAAAGCCGTTATGGTTGC
>CAZEYG010000059.1:0-8586 GCA_964516575.1 uncultured Defluviitaleaceae bacterium | reverse complement strand
TGTTTCAGTCCCTGCGCCATATTTTAAATCAGCCAAATACAACTCGTTAATTTGTATAAGCCGCTCTATATACAACTTAGAAGGACCACCTTCAACATTCCTGCTGTTTACGCATTTTTCAAGGGATATGGCTTCATAAACCGATTCATCAAAAACATCGGATATTGTCTTATATTCTGTTAAAGATAAATCCTCTAAGCCTTTGCCCTCGTTTATGCAATATATAACCAGCTTACCCAATATTTCATGAGCGTCACGGAAAGGAACACCTTTTTTAACAAGCCAGTCGGCGGCGTCGGTAGCGTTTGTAAAGCCGCCGCTGGCCGCCTTATACATGTTGTCTTTTTTAACGGTCATAGTGTTTATCATAGCAGTAAACACCGGAAGGCACATCTTAACTGTTGTTATGGCGTCAAAGACGCCCTCCTTGTCCTCCTGCATATCCTTGTTATAAGCAAGCGGCAAGCCCTTCATAACCGTCAAAAGACCCATGAGCCCGCCATAAACACGGCCTGTTTTGCCACGGATAAGCTCCGCCATATCGGGGTTTTTCTTTTGGGGCATAATGCTTGAGCCTGTTGAATAACTGTCATCCAACTCTATAAACTTAAACTCATAACTGGACCAAAGTATAATTTCCTCACAAAAGCGGCTTAAATGCATCATTAGTATAGAAAGAGCGCTTAACAGCTCTATCGAAAAATCCCTGTCGGAAACAGCGTCAAGGCTGTTCAGCGTAATCGCTGAAAAGCCTAGCTTATCCTTAACGGCATTTCTATCCAGCGGATAAGTAGTAGCCGCCAAAGCGCCTGAACCAAGGGGCATAACATCTGTCCGCTTAAAGGTATCGGACAGCCTTTCATAATCCCTCTTAAACATTTCGGCATAAGCCAAAATATGATGCGCAAAGGTAATAGGTTGTGCCCTTTGCAAATGGGTATAACCCGGCATAATCGTTTCGGTATGTCCCTTTGAAATAGTTATAAGAGTTTCAAGCAAATGCTTAATATGCTCCTGGATTATAATAATTTCTTCCTTTATATACATTCGTATGTCAAGGGCGACCTGGTCGTTTCGGCTTCTGCCTGTATGCAGCCGCTTGCCTACGTCACCTATGCGGCTGATTAGTATAGCCTCCACGTTCATATGAATATCTTCGGCCTTTTCGTCAAACTCAACCTTACCCAACTCAATATCGGCTAGTATTTCAAGAAGAGTTTTGCATATGATTTCACTGTCGGCCTTTGGAATAATGCCTTTATGACCCAGCATTTCCGCATGGGCTATACTGCCTGTAATATCCTGTCTGTATAACTTTTGGTCAAAGGATATGGAAGAATGAAAATGGTCTGTAAAGCTGTCTGTTGATTTGGAAAACCTGCCGCCCCATAACTTCATCAGGCGTTGCTCCTTTCAAGAATTATACTAGCTTACTTGTTGCTTTGCATCATCATAGCCCGAACCTTTAACGAAAGGCCGAAAAGGTTTATGAAACCTTCCGCATCGTGATGGTCGTAAAGGTCACCTGTTGTGAAGCTAGCCAGCTTAGCATTGTATAATGAATACGGTGATTGACTTCCGGCAGAAATAATATTACCTTTATATAATTTAAGCTTTACTTTGCCTGTTACAGTTTCTTGCGTAACGTCCATGAAAGCAGATATTGCTTCTCTTAACGGCGTAAACCATTCGCCGGAATAAATAAGCTCGGTATATTTTGTTGCAACCATTTCCTTAAAGGCAGTTGTTTGCTTATCTAAGCAAAGGAATTCCAACTCTCTGTGGGCGTAATATAAAATCGTGCCGCCTGGTGTTTCATATACGCCGCGGGATTTCATGCCAACAACTCTGTTTTCAACAATATCCGCTATGCCGATTCCGTTTTTGCCGCCAAGCTCATTAAGCCTTTCCAAAAGCGCCACAGGCGCAAGCCTTTGGCCATCAATTGCGACGGGAATGCCCTTCTCAAATTCTATTTCTATAGCAGTGGGTTCGTCCGGCGCTTCATAAGGCGTAACCCCAAGCTGCAACAACTTGCCAAAGTTCGGCTCGTTGGATGGTTCCTCAAGCTCTAGACCTTCGTGACTTAAATGCCAAATATTAGCGTCTCTTGAATAACTTTGCTCTTTTAACATAGGCACTTCAAGGCCACGTTTTTCAAGATACTCAATTTCCTCTTCACGAGAAGAAATATCCCATGTGCGCCAAGGGGCGATAATTTCCATCTGGGGCGCAAGCGCCTTGATTGTAAGCTCAAAACGGATTTGGTCGTTGCCCTTACCTGTTGCGCCGTGGCAAATAGCAGTTGCCCCTTCTTTTAAAGCAACATCAACAAGAACCTTCGCTATTAACGGACGTGCGATAGAAGTACCAAGCAGATATTTATCCTCATAAACAGCGTTAGCCTTAACCATCGGGAATATATAATCCTTCATAAGTTCTTCACGAACGTCTAATATATAACATTTTGAAGCGCCTGTTTTTATTGCCCGATCTTCAAGACCTTCCGTTTCCTTACCTTGCCCTACGTCTACACAAACCGCTATAACCTCGCAATCGGGCTTTTGCTCCTTTAACCACGGTATAATAACCGTTGTATCAAGCCCGCCTGAATATGCCAGTACAATTTTTTGACCCATAATAGTTCCTCCTAAAGATTGATTATATGTAATAAAAAAATATTATACGGTTATTATACATCTTAATTTATAAAAATACAATATTTTTTTAAAAAATACTTGCATAAATTATGAATACAATGTATAATTATTCATATCAAAGTTATTGGAGGAAATAAAATGCTTAAAGCAGGAATAATCGGAGCAACGGGATACGTTGGCAGTGAGCTTTTAAGGCTCTTAAGTTCCCACGGCAAGGCACAGGTTGTTGCCGTTACAAGCCAAAGTTATATTGGTAAAAAATACTCGGAAGTATTTGACAGCTATTCCCATTTGGACGATATAGTTTGTGAAGAAGAAAATATCGAAAAGCTTGCAGAAAAATGCGACGTAATATTTTTGGCTCTGCCTCACGGCGTAGCAAGTAAAAAGGTTACGAATGAAATTTTAAAGAAAACAAAGGTTATAGACATGGGCGCTGACTTCCGTCTTAAAGACCCCAGTGTATATGAGGAATGGTACGCCGTTGAGCATTACGGCAAAGAGCTTTTAAGTGAAGCCGTTTACGGACTTTGCGAAATAAATCGAAGTGGTGTTCAAGACGCAAGGCTTGTTGCAAACCCTGGCTGCTACACCACATGCAGCATACTTTCCCTATACCCCCTTATAAAGGAAGGTATTATTGATAGAACAGGCTTGATTATCGACGCAAAATCCGGCGTATCCGGCGCAGGCCGAGGTGTAAACCTAGGCGTTCACTACAACGAGGTAAACGAATCAATAAAGGCGTACAAAATAGCCTCCCACAGACATACGCCTGAAATCGAAGAACAACTTTCGTATGCCGCAAACGAAAAAATAACACTGTCCTTTACCCCTCACCTCACGCCCATGAACAGAGGTATTTTAGCTACATGTTACGGCAGCCTGGGTGATAAATATAAAGGCGCCGGTTATGAGGATATAAAGGCGGTTTATGATAAATATTATAGTAAAGAGTTTTTTATAAGATTGTGCAAAGAAGGAATATTCCCTGAAACCCGCTGGGTTAAAGGCTCAAACTTTCTTGATATAGGTTTTTCTATAGACAAACGGACAAACCGGATAATTGTTATCGGAGCTATCGACAACCTGATAAAAGGCGCAGCCGGCCAGGCTATCCAAAACATGAACATAATGTTCGGCCTTGACGAAAAAACAGGCCTTAACTATATCCCGGTGTTCCCGGCTTAATATTATTTCCAAATTCAAAAACCCAAGTTTTTCTATATTTTGTGTTTAAATAGTATAACAGACAAAGGAGTGTATAATGATGAAAATAATAGAAGACGGTAACGTTACATCTGCAAAAGGTTTTAAGGCAGCCGGAGATTTTATCGGTATAAAGAAAGCAAAAAAGGATTTAGCCCTTATCTCAAGCGATACAAAAGCAACAGCAGCAGCTTGCTTTACAACAAATATTGTTAAAGCGGCGCCGGTTCAGTGGGGCGAAAAAATAATCGGCACCAAAGGAAAAGTATCCGGTATTGTTGTAAACAGCGGCAACGCCAACGCCTGTACCGGCAAAAAAGGCGTAGAAGATAATTTTAAAATAGCTGAAACTTACGGCAAGCTGTTAAATGTACCAGCCGAAGAGGTTTTTGTTTGTTCAACCGGCGTTATCGGCGTAAACCTTCCCATAGACATAATAACCAAAGGCATAGAAACTGTGTTCGGCCATCTAAGCCACGACAAGAATGCCGGGGATATGGCCGCTACTGCAATACTTACAACAGACACGTTTATGAAAACAGTTGCCGTTCAAATAGAGCTTGGCGGCAAAACAGTTACAATAGGCGGCATGGCTAAAGGCTCCGGCATGATTCATCCTAACATGGCTACAATGCTTTCTTTTATAACAACCGACGTTAACATCAGCCGTGACATGTTGGATAAGGCTTTAAAAGACAGCACAGCAGACACCTACAACATGATTTCCGTCGACGGCGACACAAGCACAAATGACACTGTCCTAGCTCTTGCAAACGGCATGGCGGAAAATACAGTTATTGATACACCAAACAAAGACTATGAAACATTTTTTGATGCCCTAAACTATGTGAACAAAAAGCTGGCTATTGATATTATCCGTGACGGCGAAGGCGCCAGCAAGCTGATGGAGGTAACGGTAACAGGTGCCGTTTCAAAGGACGATGCCAAGAAGATAGTAAAGAGCGTTGTATCATCCAGCCTGTTTAAAGCTGCGCTGTTTGGCGCCGACGCTAACTGGGGCCGTGTTTTATGCGCTATGGGTTACAGTAACGGTGTGTTTAATCCCGATGCGGTTACAATAGTG
Source organism: uncultured Defluviitaleaceae bacterium (assembly GCA_964516575.1). GTDB lineage: Bacteria > Bacillota > Clostridia > Lachnospirales > WRBF01 > CAZEYG01. The sequence continues at coordinate 3,633 of CAZEYG010000059.1, read as the reverse complement.
TTCAAAAGCAGCGCCGGCTCTATAAAACTTATGGACAGTGGCACGCCTATCGTGTTTGACGAAGCGCTGGCCGCAAGCATTTTAGCGGAAAAGGACATATTCATCGACATTATATTAGAAGAAGGAACTCATACCGCAACAGCCTGGGGCTGTGATCTTACCTACGATTACGTAAAAATAAACGGCGATTACCGTTCATAACTGGAGGTATCAAAATGCAGGAATACATTGAAAAGGCAAACATCTTAGTAGAAGCTCTGCCATATATTAAAGAATTCAGCGGGATAACCGTCGCAATAAAATACGGCGGCTCCGCTCTTATAGACGATGAAATCAAGGATACTATAATCAAAGACATTGCTTTAATGAAGTTTGTCGGAATACGCCCTGTTATTATCCATGGCGGCGGCCCTGAGATTAACGCCATGTTAAACAAGCTAAACATCAAAAGCAGCTTTATAAACGGGCTTAGGGTTACGGACGAGCAAACGATGGAAGTTGTTGAAATGGTGCTATCAGCTAAAATAAACAAAGCAATAACAACTGATTTAGCTCTTCAGGGAATTAACTCCGTAGGCATAAGCGGCAAGGACGGCAACATGCTCAAAGCCAAAAAGATGCTGGCAAACGGCACGGATTTAGGCCTTGTTGGAGAAATTGAAAGCGTTGACGTTACACTTTTAAAGACCCTTTTAGATAATGACTTTGTGCCTGTTGTTTCCCCTGTTGCCTTTGACGGCGACGGCAATACATATAACATAAACGCCGATTATGCCGCCGTTTCCATAGCCGGAGCCTTAAACGCCCAAAAGCTGCTTTTCCTTACCGACGTTGAAGGGGTTATGGAAAATGTGTCGGATTCAAACAGCGTTTTCTCCCACGTGAAGGCCGCTAAAATACGTGAGCTTATAGACGACGGAACAATCTCAGGCGGTATGCTTCCAAAGGTTTTATGCTGTATGGCAGGGCTTGACGCAGGCGTAAAACATGTTCATATATTAGACGGCAGAGTTAAACACTGTCTGATTTTAGAAATTTTTACTAGCAAGGGCATTGGAACGTTAATAGAAAACTAAGGGGGATTTGTTATGATTAACCAAAACAACGCTGTAATGGAAACCTACAGCCGCTTTCCAATTACGCTTACAAAAGGCGACGGCATGTATGTCTATGACGAAAACGGTAAAAAGTATTTGGATTTTGTTGCGGGCATAGCCACAAACTCGTTAGGTCACGGTAATAAAAAGTTATGTGAGACTATAGCAAAACAAGCACAGGATTTAATTCACGTTTCAAACTTATACTGGACAAAACCTCAGCTTAACCTTGCCGAAAAGCTTGTTAAAAACAGTTGTTTCGACCGGGTGTTCTTCTGCAACAGCGGCGCCGAATCAATAGAAGGTGCTTTAAAGCTGGCACGTAAATATGCGGCAAAAAAGGAATCCGGCCGCTTTGAAATAATCGCCATGAACAATTCCTTCCACGGCAGAACCTTCGGCGCAATAACTGCAACTGGCCAAAAGAAATATCAAAAAGGCCTTGATCCGCTTCTTCCCGGCATAACCCACGTAGACTACAATGACTTTGATGCGCTTAAGGCTGCCGTTAACGACAAAACCTGTGCTGTACTTATGGAGCTTATCCAGGGAGAAGGCGGTATAGTATCCGCAGACAAGGAATATGTTCAAAAGGTACGTGAGCTTTGTACCGAAAACGGAATATTGCTTATATTTGACGAAATACAAACCGGCGTAGGCAGAACAGGTTATTTGTTTGCCCACGAATACTTTGGCGTTTACCCTGATATTATGACCCTTGCAAAAGGTCTTGCAGGCGGTGTGCCGATAGGCGCACTTTTAGCTACGGAAGAAGCCGCCTCCGGTTTTGCGCCCGGCGACCATGCGGCAACATTCGGCGGCAACCCACTTGCAACGTCGGCTGCTTGCGTTGTTTTAGAAGAGCTTATTGATAACGGCCTTCTTAAAAACGTTAAGGTTCAGGGTGAATATTTAAGAAGTAAGCTGAATGAATTAAAGGCACAGTATGATTGCATAAAGGACATTCGGGGAATAGGCCTTATACAAGGTATTGCAATAAGCCTTCCTGTTTCGGAGCTAGTTAAGGCATGTATCGAAGGCGGCCTTCTGCTTGTAGGCGCCAGAGCTGATGTTGTGCGCTTTGTTCCGTCCTTAATCGTAACAGAAAAGGAAATAGATGAAATGGTCGTTATTTTAAAAAATGCTCTTGACAAATGCCTTGTAAAGAGTTAATCTAGTCGTAATAGAATATTTCGGATGAAGAATCAGGGAGAGCTTGCTTATTTATAAGTGACGCCGAAGGGGTAAAAACTCTCAGGCAAAAGGACCGGGTTTGGACGAAACCTTGGAAAGCCGAAAGGCACCGACGAAGCAATCCTTATAGACTGAGTATAAGGAGAATCTTTCAGGTTACTAAACAGGGGCATATTGAATTTATTCAATATGCTTCTTTTGTGTGTTAAAAAATATACTACTGAAAATTCTTCAAATCTGAAAGTCTTTAGACTAATTGGGAGGGATTGCTTTGGAAAGAAAAACACCGCTTTACGAAAGCCATGTTGAGCTTGGCGGCAAGATAGTGCCTTTTGCCGGTTATTTGCTGCCTGTTCAATATAAGGAAGGTGTTATAGCCGAGCATATGGCTGTACGTACAAAAGCTGGTCTGTTTGATGTGTCTCATATGGGGGAAGTCCTTTTTACAGGAAAAGACGCCTTAGCTAACATTCAAATGCTTGTGTCAAACGATTGCAGTAAAATGAAACCGGGTCAGGTAAAATATTCACCTATCTGCAACGAAGCCGGAGGGATTATCGACGACCTTCTTGTTTACAAAATAACAGACGAGCGTTATATGTTAGTTATAAATGCGGCTAACCGTAACAAGGATGTTGACTGGTTCAAAAGCAAAGTTTTCGGAGATGTTAGTCTACGTGATGTTTCAAACGATATTGCTCAAATCGCCTTACAAGGGCCAAAATCCGTTGAGATACTGAAAAAGCTGGCAGACGAAAGCTCTATACCTGCCAAATACTACACTTTTATAGAAAAAAGTGTAGTAGGCGGAGTTGATTGTATCGTATCCAACACAGGTTATACCGGCGAAAGTGGTTTTGAATTTTACTGCTCTGCAGATGTAGCCGAGAAGTTATGGAACTCTATTCTTGAAGCCGGTAAGGATGAAGGGCTTATCCCTTGCGGCCTAGGCGCAAGAGATACACTTAGACTGGAAGCCTCTATGCCCCTTTATGGCCATGAGATGACCGACGAAATTACTCCCCTTGAAGCAGACCTTTCCTTTGCAGTTAAGCTGACAAAAGATGATTTTTACGGAAAGCAGGCTATTATAGACAAAAGCGAGCTTACAAGAAAGCGAATTGGCCTTAAAATCACAGGAAAGGGTATTGCAAGAGAAGACTGCAAGGTTTTTTCCGGGGAAAAGGAAGTTGGCTTTACAACGTCAGGTACTATGTGCCCTTATATCGGATATGCGATAGCGATGGCAATCGTTGATATACCTTATACTGAGCTTGGTACGCAAGTTGAAGTAGATGTTAGAGGCAGGAAAATCTCTGCTGAGGTTGTTCCGATGCCATTT
>CAZEYG010000058.1:0-8710 GCA_964516575.1 uncultured Defluviitaleaceae bacterium | reverse complement strand
TGTCGGTTTTGGTTTTGCTTACCAAGTTCATACTTATGCCTCCTTATAGTAAATTGCCTATGATAGTTATAGTGCCAAATTACATTGACATAATACTAGCAATTTTATATAATGTTTACATATTAAACCATGAATGCAACCGCCTATTTATTGATAATTAAGCATTTCTACGGCGGAAACGTTTGGTTTTGATTATTGTATTTCCAGATAATTCAAACATTTTGTCTGGTAATTTGCAATATTATTATTATATATTTTGTTTATACTAATTCTATTTAAATTATACCATCTGTCGGTTAAAACTCAAAAAGCTCTCTTGCATTCGGCTTCCCACCGATGGTTAAACATTAACCTGGGATTAGTATCAGAGAGGTGATTAACCTAACCAGTAAGTCTTTATTAAAAAAAATTTCAAGGAGGAATACTATGTTTAAATTTAAAAATCTACTACTACTTACCATTGCAATTTTTACTGCTTTTTCCTTTGCTTTTGCTGGCTGCAGCGCTCCCGCGCCAAAGGAAGAACCTAAGCCCGCCGAAACACAAAAAGCCGAAGCTCCTAAAGAAGAAAGTAAGAGCGAATCTGTAAAAGTGGCTATGGTTATGCCAGGTCCTATAAATGATGCAGGCTGGAATCAATCTGCATATGAAGGTTTACAGGAAATTAAAGTAAAATATAATGCTGAGGTTGCTTATACAGAAAATGCCCCTCAACCTGACTTTGAAACTATAATCAGAGATTATGCGGACAAAGGTTTTGACCTTATAATCTGCCATGGGTTTGAATTCAGCGACCCTGTTAAGGTAGTAGCGCCTTCGTTCCCTAACTCTACATTTGCTGTTGTAAACGGCGACTCCTTCCAAGAGCCAAATATGAGCTCATTCCGCTTTAACACGCCTGAAACCGGCTTTTTGGCCGGCGCAGTAGCAGGCCTTGTTACAAAGGTTAATTCTGTTGCGATAGTTGGCGGAACAAAAATACCAAACATTGTTGACGCTGTTAGCAGCTATCAAGACGGCGCAAAATACGTTAATCCAAACGTAGAAGTTCAAACAGGTTATACAGAAACTATGACAGACGTACCTAAAGGCAAAGAAATGGCTATTACTATGATAGAAAAAGGCGCTGACGTTATAGTTGCAAACGCTAATCAGGTTGGTTTAGGCGTAATTGACGCAGCTAAAACAAAAGGCATAACAGCCTTAGGTTATGTTAACGACCAATACAACGTTGCCCCTGATACTGTACTTGTATCAGTAATTCAAGACGTTCGTAGCTTAATAATGTCTATAGCAGACAAAATGATGAGCGGTGAGATGGTTGCGGGAGTTCATTTAAGCGGCTCTAAGGAAGGCGTTATTCGTCTTTCTGACTGGCACGGCAATGAATCTAAGCTACCGGCTGGTGCAATGGATAAAATCAATGAAGTATACGAAGCTATTAAAGACGGCTCTTTAAAAGAAAAGGGCATATTAAGCAAATCTGTATTTGAAAAATAGTAATTAAAAAATTAGGGGGTTTAAATTTTATGTTTAAAAATAGAAGGCTGCTTGCATTGTTTTTGGCTATTGTCACTATTGTTGTCTTTGCCGGATGCAGTGCTCCAGCAGCTAAAGATGAGCCTGCACCAACACCAGCGCCTGTCTCTGAAGCTCCAAAGGCGTCTCCATCTGTAGCTACTCCTGAAGCTGCTAAGTCCGAAGCGCCTTCTCCAGAGCCTGCAAAACCACGGAAAGTTGCAATGGTAATGTCCGGCGCTATAAATGATGCCGGCTGGAACCAATCTGCTTATGAAGGACTTCAGGTAATCAAAGAGAAATATGGCGCGGAGGTTGCTTATACAGAAAACACTCAGCAGCCAGACTTTGAAACAGTTATAAGAGACTACGCCGACAAAGGTTACGACCTTATTATCTGCCACGGATTCCAGTTTACAGACCCTGCTAAGGCTGTAGCTCCCTTATTTCCGAATTCTACTTTTGCAGTTGTAAACGGCGATACATTTCAAGAGCCGAACCTTATGTCCTTCCGTTTTAACACTCCTGATACAGGCTTTTTAGCCGGAGCTGTCGCAGGGCTTGCAACAAAAAACAATTCTATCGCTATGATAGGCGGCAACAAAATGCCTCACGTTGTTGATTCACTTACAAGCTTTGAGGCCGGAGCAAAATACGTTAACCCTAATGTTTCGATACAGCTTGGTTATACTGAAACTATGACAGACGTAGCAAAGGGTAAGGAAATGGCTATGTCCATGATCGAAAAGGGCGCGGATACAATTGTTGCAAATGCAGATCAGGTTGGCCTTGGCGTAATCGACGCTGCAAAAACAAAAGGTATTACTGCTCTTGGTTACGTTAACGATCAATACAGCGTTGCGCCTGATACTATCCTAGTTTCAATAATACAAAGCGTAAGCGACTTAGTTGTAGCGGCTGCCGGAAAGAAGTTTGAAGAAGACGCTAAGCCAAGCTTATACTTATTCGGCGCTAAAGAAGGCGTTGTTCGTTTATCCGACTGGCATGGTAACGATTCAAAAATGTCACCAGAAACGCTTGTAAAGATTGATGAGGTTTATCAGGGCATTTTAGACGGCTCTCTTAAAGAAAAATGAATTTTAATTAAGTCTGTTTTTGAAAAATAAGTAATGATGCGGGCGGCTAATGTCGCCCGCTAGCTTTAAGAACCTGTATTATATAAGTTGCCGCCTAGCAATATTTACCATTCTTTTTTGCGGCGACTCATATTGAGAACAGTTTTAAGCTAAACAAAGGAGATGTTTTATGGAAAAGCCTTTAGCCCTGGAAATGAAAAACATTACAAAGCGCTTCCCTTCCGTAGTCGCCAACAAAGATGTTAGCTTTCAGCTTAAAAAAGGTGAAGTTCATGCTCTTTTGGGGGAAAACGGTGCTGGAAAAACCACGCTTATGAACATATTATACGGTATTTATCATCCGGATGAGGGCGAAGTGTTTGTGGATGGTAAAAAGGTTTTGTTTTCCTCGCCAAAAGACGCTATTGCACAAGGCATAGGTATGGTGCATCAGCATTTCATGCTTGTACCTACGCTGACAGTAGTTGAAAACGTTATTTTAGGCACGAATTTAAGCCCGTATAAAATAGACATAACGTCTGCCAGAGAAAAAATTATTAAGCTGTGTGAGCATTATAAATTTCAGCTTGACGTTGACAGAAAAATAGCTGATTTGTCCGTTGGCTCCCAGCAGCGGGTTGAGCTTATTAAGGCGCTGTATAGAGGTTCAGATATTTTGATTTTAGACGAGCCTACAGCCGTGCTAACCCCATTAGAGGTTGAAGAACTTTTTATCACATTAAGAAAGCTGGTAGAAGGCGGAAAGTCTGTAATTTTTATTTCCCACAAGCTTTGGGAAGTTATCCAAATTTCGGACAGAGTCACAATTCTGAAAGGTGGTCAGGTTGTAGAAACCTGCAATATCGGCGATGTCACAAGAGAAGATTTGGCAACCAAAATGGTTGGCAGAGAAATAATCACAGAATACGACAAAAAACCGATTGTAAGTAATGAGCCTTCAATTGTATTGGACAAATTATGTGCGACGGGCAATTCTGTTGCTTCTACTTTAAAAGACATTAGCTTTACTGTTTCAAAAGGCGAGATTTTAGGAATAGCCGGTGTAGACGGGAATGGCCAAAGAGAGCTTGCCCAGGCCATAATGGGCCTTTTAAAGGCAGACAGCGGCTCAATTGCTATGAACGGCAGCAATATTACCGAATGGGAAACAAGAGAACGAATTAACGCAGGAATTGTCAGTATCCCCGAGGATAGGCTTAAGGATGCTTTGGTGCTTGACTTTACATTATCCGAAAACATGGTTTTAGATGATTACTATAAATCACCTTACACTGAAAACGGGATTTTCAACCAAAAGGCCGTTGACAAAAACGGTGATACTCTTGTTAAAGAATTTGATGTCAGACCACCTATTGCATCCGCCTTTGCCAAAAAGCTTTCCGGCGGCAACCAGCAAAAGGTTGTTTTGGCAAGAGCCTTAAGCAAGCAGCCAACTGTTATTTTAGCCGCACAACCTACACGTGGCTTAGACGTAGGCGCTTCCGAATTTGTTTACCAAAGGCTTATTGAGGAAAAAGAAAAGGGCACCGGAGTTATACTTATTTCTGCTGACCTTGACGAAATATTACTTGTGTGTGACAGAGCTTTGGTTATGTATGAAGGTAAAATTATGGGCGAATTTATACCGGGACAAATTGATTTTAAAGACATCGGCCTTATGATGGGCGGTACTGTTCTTGGAAAAGGAGGTAAAGCAAATGTCGTTTAAATTTGGCAATTTTGAATTAACAGCAACAAGAAAAGACAAAATTAAGGGCTTTTTACCTTCTCTTACAGGGCCTGTTATTGCGCTTTTGCTGGCGTTTTCCGTGGCTGCTGTTATTATGATGTTATCCGGAGCAAACCCGGTTATTGCCTATCAAAGTATGTTTTATGGAGCTTTTGGAAGCATTGGCAGTACAGCCGAAACATTAGTTAAGGCAACTCCTCTTATGCTTTGCGGCGTGGGGCTTACTGTTGCTTACAGAACAGGTATGATTTCTGTTGGCGCAGAAGGTCAAATGGTTATGGGCGGCTTAACCGCAACCCTAGCAGGCCTTGCTTTTCCGGGGTTGCCTGCAATTATTATAATACCGCTTATGATGTTGGCCGGTATGCTTGGCGGCGCTGCTTTGGCTTCAATACCTGGCTTTTTAAAAGCAAAGCTCGGTGTATCGGAAGTTATAAATACAATTATGCTTAACTACATATCCATCTTCTTTGTTGCCTTTTTGCTGGACGGCCCTTTAAGGGAGCCACCGGGATACTTCCCCCAGTCGGCGCAAATTTCTAAAGCCGGCTGGCTTCCTACAATCATACCCGGCACAAGATTACATATTGGCGTATTATTTGCTTTAGCTTCTGCTTTTATAGTATATTTTATTTTATGGCGGCTGCCCCTTGGGTTTCAAATGAGAGCGGTTGGTTTTAACCAATCCGCAGCAAAAAACAGCGGGATAAAGGTAGGACGAAATCTTGTGCTTTCGCTGGCGCTGTCGGGTGCATTTGCCGGCTTAGCCGGTATGGTTGAAATAGCCGGCATTCAGCATAGGTTACTTAACGGATTCAGCTCTGAATACGGCTTTGACGCTATGGCTGTTGCGCTTTTAGGCAAGTTGCATCCGGCGGGTATTGTTGTGGCTGCAATATTTTTTGCCGCCCTTCGTGTAGGTGCGAATATGATGCAAAGAACTGTGCAGGTTCCGGCTTCGTTGGTGTTTGTAATACAAGGTTTGGTAATATTGTTTGTATTGCTGGAAAGATTAATTAACAGCTACACTATCAAAATATTTGCACGCAAGCAAAAGGAGGCGAACTAGTTTGGACGCAAACGCATTAATTGGGTTTTTGCAGGCAGCGATACGTTTGGCAACGCCTATTTTGCTGGCAAGTCTTGGCGGTATGTTTACGGCTAGAGCAGGTATTATGAATTTTGCCCTTGAGGGCATTATGATTATGGGCGCTTTCATGGGCGTTTATGGTTCCTATATAACAGGCAATCCGTGGGTAGGAGCTCTTTTCGGAATGGGCGGGGGATTATTTGTTGCCTCTATTCTTGCCTTTGTTAGTATTACGGGAAAGGTTAATCAGGTTGTAGCCGGTACAGGTATTAACATTATGTTTTTGGGGCTTTCGTCGTATTTATTAAGTATTGCTTTCGGTATAGGCGCTTCACCTTCAAGCGTTGAATCGTTCCAGCCATACGCTATTCCTGTTTTAAGTAAAATCCCTATACTCGGTGACGTTTTGTTTAACCAAATACCACTTGTTTACATAGCTATATTATTAGTACCCGTTTGCTGGTATATCGTGTATAAAACGCCATTTGGCCTTAATTTAAGAGCCGTAGGTGAGCATCCTCGTGCGGCCGATAGCTTAGGTATAAGCGTTGTTAAGATGAGATATATCGCTACGTTTTTGTCAGGTTTGCTTGGTGGGCTTGGCGGCGCTTTTCTTTCGATAGGCCATTTATCCGTATTTATGGAAAAAATGACATCAGGAAGAGGTTATGTTGCTTGGTCAACTGTAACCGTAGGTAAATGGAATCCTTTCGGTATTTTTGGCGCTTCGCTAATGTTTGGCGCCGCTGAAGCGCTGCAGCTCAGGCTTCAAGGCATTGGTATAGTTATACCTAACCAGTTTTTCCTTATGCTTCCTTATGTATTAACTATGCTTGTTTTAGCCGGCGTTGTTGGTAAAACAGTTGCCCCAGCCTCTATGGGCAAGCCGTTTGATAAAGAGGATAAATAACCAATATATTACCCATTTAAAAGGGGCTTGCGGCGACAAAATAATTGTAAGATTTAATTGCCGCCGCAATATACCAGCCAATTGAATATAAGGAGTGAATAAATATGGCTAAAATATTAGGCTTAAGCAGCAGCCCGCGAAAAAATTGTTCAACAGAATATTTTGTAAAAGAAGCTCTTAACGCAATAAGTGATTTGGACGGCGTAGAAACTAGTTATATGACTTTGGCCGGCAAAAACATACAGCCATGTATTCATTGCGACTATTGCAAACGTGAGAAGAGCTGGTGTATTTTAAAGGACGACGGCGACGAGCTTATTAAAGAATTTGTGGAAGCCGACGCTTATATTATCGGTTCCCCTGTTTATGCTTATGCTGCAACACCGCAGATTCATGCTTTCATAAGTAGAATGCGCCCCTTACACCACGTATTTCCCGGTAAAATCAGGAATAAGTTTGCCGTCTGTATGAGCGTTGGGGGAACCCGTAACGGAGGCCAGGAGGCAACTGTTACGGAAATGATAAATATGCTTATGGCACGCAGCATTAATATCGTAAGTAATGAAGCAGGTGGATATTTAGGCGCCTATTTGTGGTCAAAGGATAAAAAGGCTGAAGGCGCAAAGGAAGACGAGGCCGCTCTTGAGAATTGCAGAAAGCTGGCTAAAAAGCTGGCTGAAGTTGCAGTGACTTATGAGGCTGGAAAAAAGGCTCTGTCTAAAGAGGATTAATATACAATTGTGGCAAAACAAAACAACCCGGGTGAAGTTTAAGCTTTTGAAACTCCTTAAACTTTCCCCGGGTTTTGTATGTTATATAAAATTAAACTTTGAAACGTGCTACCATTTGGGATAGAACCTCTGATTGACTGTTTAATTCCTCCGCAGCAGCAGCCGAATTCTGAGAAGTTGATGAGTTTGTCTGAACAACTTCTGATATTTGGTTTATGCCGGAGGCTATAAGAGATATATTATCCGTTTGTTCCTTTGCGGCGCTGTATATTTGGTCTACTATTCCAGAAACAGAGTTAATATTTAAAATAATTCTTTCTAATGATTCAGATGTAAGTTGGGCTGTTTGTGTGCCGGCATTAATCTTTTGGATAGTGTCCTCAATAAGAATAGCTGTGTCCTTAGCGGCTTTTTGGCTTCTTCCGGCTAATGAACGAACCTCTTGTGCAACGACGGCAAAACCTTTGCCGTGTTCACCCGCGCGAGCAGACTCTACGGCAGCATTAAGGGCCAAAAGGTTTGTTTGGAACGCTATGTCGTCAATTACCTTTATAATCTTTGCAATATTACCTGAGGCGGCTTTGATGTCGTTCATAGAGCTAAGCATTCTCATCATTTCCTCGTTTCCGTCTTTAGCGCTAATAATGGACTTTTGTGATACCTCGTTAGCTTCCTGCGACTTGGCAGAAGTTTGCACAGTCTGCTCATTTATTGTTATAATAGAGGCGTTTAATTCTTCTATAGAGCTTGCTTGCATGGATGATCCGTTAGCCAGCTCCATAGAAGTATAGGATATTTGCTTAGCGCCGGACAAAACGGTATCAGCCGAGTTTTTAATGTCTGTTATAGTACCTCTTAAAGTTAAAATAATGTTGTTTATGGATTCTTTTATAAGGTTAAACTGACCAATATACTCCCTTGTGATACTACATCTTAAATCTCCTTCTGATAGTGTTTTTAATGTTTCTGTAATTTCTTCTATATAAGAGCCTGTGGATGTAACCATTTTATCAAAAGAAACCATCATCGAAGCAAAGCTGCCCTTATAATTCTTGTTGACTGATACGTTGAAATTACCGTCCGACAGGTTTCGTAATATGGAATTTGCTTCATCTATTGGCGTACTTATAGCCTCTAAAAGGTCGTTTAGGCCTTGGGTAAGCTCGTTCCAGTCGCCTTTATACAAGGAAGTGTTTATCCTTGCCTCCAACTGGCCGTTTATTGCGGATGTTATAAGGCTTGAAACGTCTGATCTGACAGACATAAGGTTGTTTTTAAGCTCATCAAACATTTCATTTGCTAGAGCTTTCTTACCAGGATACTGTTTAAGCGCAACCTTAAAATTACCTTTGCCAAATTCGCCGTAAGACATGAGCATACCAATTACATCGTTAATATAATCGTTAACAATACTATTAACGGCAATAGCTGTTTCCCGAAATTCTCCTTTGAAATCTTCGGTAACAATTCTTGCGTCAATATCCCCTTCTCTAAGCTCCTGAGCAAGGTTGTTAATGCTTTGTGTGTTATGTATAATTGTATTACGCAAATCTATAAACGATTCAATAAGATCACCTATTTCGTCTTTACTGGTAACTCTTAGATTTACGTTAAGATTACCTTTGGCAATTTCTT
>CAZEYG010000057.1:0-8738 GCA_964516575.1 uncultured Defluviitaleaceae bacterium | reverse complement strand
CCCCTATCTTCGCCCTCTTTACGACGCCCTTTACGAAATCATGGGCGGCGAAACCTTTACGAAAAATATGGAAAAAGGCGCTATAGAAGTTGCCCCTTTGGCATATATGCGGGGTCGGACGCTGGACAACTCCTTTATCGTTTTAGACGAAGCACAAAACACTACCCCAGAGCAGATGAAAATGTTTTTAACAAGGTTCGGCTACGGCTCCAAGGTTGTAGTAACAGGGGATAACACCCAAATCGACCTACAGGACGGTAAAAAATCCGGCCTTAACGATGCTGTTAAGGTGCTTAAAAACATCGACGGCATCGGAATCGCCCAGCTTACAAACAAGGACGTCGTTAGGCATCCTCTTGTTCAAAAAATTGTACAGGCTTACGAGCAGAAAAAATATTAAAAATCTGACCAAAGAAAAGATTAGGTGAAACCAATGATAAACAACAGCTCCGCAGGCAGCAAGGTAAACAAAAAATTTAATCTTGCCCTTGTGCTGGCTGCCTTTTGCGCCACGATTTTTTTGGTTGTGTCGTCTATTTATGTGCAGGAAGGCTTTGACTTGCAAATTGGCGGCGTTAGCCCGAAAAAAATTAAAGCAGAGCGTAAGGTTGAAAACAAAGTTGCCACCGAACGTAACCATAAGGCGGCTGTTGAAGCGGCTGATAAACTCGAGCCAATAACCGAACGTGACGATACCGTAAATGACAAGGTTAAAAGCAATATAGGCAACTTCTTTAGAAACATAGATACTTTTAGAGAGGCAAGAGAACAGATTGCCAACCAAACCAGCTATGATGAAGACGGCATACCCGAAACGCCTACTCCAACGCCAAGCCCGGCGCCTGTTGACGTAGGGATTCCCCTTACTGCCAGCTTAACGGAGCTGCTTCTTAGCATGGACGTTAAAACCTACGACAGCTTTTCCGATAAGGTTTATGAAGCAGTAGACATAGTTTTGGAAAAGGGTATCCGTGAAATAGACACAAAAAGCCTGTTGTCCGTAAAGGACGATATCGACAAGCTGGATCTTGTAGCCGACATGAAAACCCTCTGCTACGAAATAATAAGCGCATATATTGTGCCTAACATTATAATAAACGTGGAGGCCACTATAGCCGCCAAGGAAAAACGTGCTTCCGAGTATGAAACCGTTAATTATCTAAAGGACCAGACTATAGTTGACGAAGGCCAGATTATTAACGAGGAGCAGTTTGTTACGCTGGAGCTTTTAGGGCTTGTGCGCGGCAGCTTTAAGGATAATATTATTCCAATAGTTGGCGTAAGTGCTCTTGTTGCCGTATTATTTGTTCTTATTTCAATGTATATTTTAAATTTCTATCGCCGTATAGCAACTGCAAGAAAAGAAGCGTTATTATTATTTACTCTGTATATATTAGTTATTTTCTTTACTTTTATCCTTGTTTCCGTAAGTTATTATTTTGTGCCTATACTTGTTTTTACTATACTGGTGTCCGTTTTGGTGGATGAACGGCTTGCTATTGTTTTAAACATGTGTGTAACGATTATTTGCAGTTTAATCCATAACGGCAACATGGAGTTTTTGCTGTTTTTTATGCTAGTTGGAACAAGTATGGCGCTTATTTCGACCTTTACTACAGAACGTAACAAAATCATTCTTGTTGGTATGTTTGGCAGTCTTTTAAACCTTGCAATAGTTATTGCCATATCATTTGTGTTTGAAAAGAGGTATTCGCCTGAGATGGTTTATTCAGGCCTTTTCGCCGCCGGCGCAGGTATTATTTCCGTTATATTAGCAATAGGCAGCCTGCCTATTTGGGAAGGGGTTTTTGGTGTTGTTACTCCTATAAAGCTGCTTGATTTGTCAAACCCAAACAGCCCTCTTTTAAGAAGGCTTACTATAGAAGCGCCGGGCACCTATCACCACTCTCTTATCGTCGCAAACTTAGCCGAAACAGCCGCCTTCAACATCGGCGCAAACCCCAGCCTTGCCCGTGTAGGCGCATACTACCACGACATAGGTAAGCTGAAATATCCTAACTATTTTTCAGAAAACCAAGCGGGCGAAAACCTTCATGACGACATGGATCCATATAGCAGCGTCCAAGTGCTTATTTCCCACGTGGCCTACGGCCTTGAGCTTGCCGACACTTATAAGCTACCTAAGGACGTTAAGGACATTATATCCGAGCACCATGGCAATACCCTTATTAAATATTTTTATTATAAGGCCCAGCGTTTAACAAACAGCTCTGATATTGAAGAAAAAGACTTCCGCTATCTTTTCCGAACACCCCAATCTAAAGAAGCGGCTATAGTTATGATGGCCGATACTGTAGAGGCGGCTGTTCGCTCAATGCTCCCCTCAGGCAAGGATCTAAGCGAGATAGAGGCTTTTGCCCGAGAGTTAGTTAAAGACAAGCAGGACGACGGCCAGCTTACAGACAGTTCCCTTACCCTTAAAGACATAGACACCATAATTAAATCGTTTATGCAGGTTTTTAAGGGCATGTATCACGCAAGAATACCCTATCCAAAACGTGAGGACGGCAAGGGACACCAGGCAGAAACAGCTAAAGAATCTTCCGGAGATAAACAAAAGTAAAAATAATTGGGACTGATTTATATATCTAACGTATATATTGAAAATAATACCTTATTATATAACGGAGAATTTGACGAAACTATTAAAGACGTAATATCCGCCTGTTTAAAACACGAAGGCTTTTTGCCGGATGCAGAGGTTGACGTATTAATAACCGAAAGCGCTCAAATCCAAACCCTAAACAAAAAATACCGGGGTAAGGACAGCGTAACGGACGTACTTTCCTTTCCTATGTATGAAAGATCTGAGCTTTTGGCTTTAAAATCGGGTTTTGTTGTCCTTGGTGATATTGTCTTGTGTTATGACAAGGCGCTGGAGCAAGCCGAAACCTACGCTCACAGCGTAAAAAGAGAGTTAGCCTTTTTGACAGCCCACAGTATGTTGCATCTTTTCGGCTACGACCATATGACAGCCGCCGACGAAGAAATTATGTGCCTCAAGCAGGAAGAAATATTGGATTCGTTAAATATAACGAGATTTAAATAACCGGGGGATAACTATGAATAAACTAAAATACTTTCTAAAACGTGTTAAAGACGAGATTTTTTATACCGACTTAAAGTATGTGGTTGGCGGTATTTTCCTTGGCTGTTTAGCGGCAATCGTTGCCATTACGGTTTGGAGCTTTTATTCGGGCAAAACGACAGAAACCATAGCTGAGTTACCTGAACCTACGCCGTCACCAACAGCACAGGTTACCCCCTCACCTACGCCTTCACCCACCCCAGAACCAACGGAGGACTTGTCGGGCAAAGCCAAAAGCGGTTTAACAGGGCTTTACATAGATAAGGAGATTACGGAGCGCCGCCCTGTAGCAGCAGTTATAAATAACATGAAAAAAGCCCTTCCCCAAAGCGGTCTTTCCCAAGCGTCCGTAATTTATGAAGTTTTGGCGGAAGGAGACATAACAAGACTTATTGCGATTTTTGAAGAAGTGGACTCCAAAAAAATCGGCCCCATACGAAGCGCAAGAGATTACTTTTTAGACTTTGCCCAAGATTACGACGCTGTTTTTGTTCATCATGGAGGAAGCCCCAGCGGCTACAACGCCATTAGCTCACGAAAAATCAACAACCTAGACGGCATGGAGCTAGAGGGCAGATACTTCTTTCGTGATATGGAACGGTATAAAACGCCATCAATGATGGAACACAGCTCATACACAGACAGCGAAAGTATAATCGGTGCAATTGAAAAAAAGGCATATAAATCTGAAAGAGACGAACCCTTTGAGCCTACCTTTGCTTTTTATGAAAAGCCTGAAAGCCCTCTAGGCGCACTAACTGCCGACAATATCGTCGTTCCTTTTTCTAACGCATACGCCGCCGAGTTTGTTTATGACAAAGACGACAGGTTATACTATAAATACGAGCGCGGCAACAAACAGATAGACGAGGAAACCGGCGGTCAGCTTGCCGTTACAAACGTAATAGTCCAACTTACCGGCATCAGTGTCATTGCCGGAGACGAAGCCGGCAGAAGAACCGTCAAGCTGGTTGGTGAAGGAGCAGGATACCTGATAACAAACGGCTCCTACGTACCGATTAAATGGCGTAAGGAAAGCCACGGCTCCCCTACCGAATGGCTGAACGAAAAGGGCGAAAAGCTTCTAATTAACAAAGGGAAAACATGGATTTGCGTATTTAGCGGCACAGTTAAATTCACCGACAGCGCCGCTGAACAAGAAGAACAATCCGAATAACAAAACCGTAATTCATAGCAAAGGAGAAAACCATTGAACAACAATAATCAGTTTCATTCGGGGTTTGTTTCAATTATCGGCAGGCCAAACGTAGGTAAATCAACGCTTATGAACTGCCTTACAGGCGAAAAAATAGCTATCGTAACTCATAAACCCCAAACTACCCGAAACAAAATCTTAAGCATCGTTACAAAGGACGACTACCAAATAGTCTTTATTGATACACCGGGCATTCATACGCCCAAGTCAAAGCTAGGCGAATATATGGTAAAGACCTCCGCTTCGGCCGCCTCAGAGGCTGACGTGCTGTTATATATAATAGAGCCCTTTGATAAAATATCCCATAGCGACAGAGCTATTATTGAGCGGATTAAAGGTATCAAGGGCAACGTATTCCTCGTTATAAACAAAATTGACACAGTGGAAAAGGATCAGCTTCTAAAGGTTATAGACAGCTACAGAGGGCTTTATGATTTTGCAGAAATTGTTCCAATTTCGGCTTTAAAAAGTCAAATGACCAACGAGCTTTTGGATACCATCAGAAAATATTTAAAAGTTGGGCCTAAATACTTCCCCTACCACATGATTACAGACCAGCCGGAGCGGCAGATTGTGGCTGAAATAATCCGTGAGAAAGCCCTTATGCTTTTGCAGGAGGAAATACCCCATGGCATAGCCGTTGAGATAATGTCTATGAAAAAACGAGAAGGCAAGGATATGGTTGACATAGAAGCCACAATCTATTGCGAAAGAGATTCCCATAAGGGCATCATAATCGGCAAAAAGGGCGACATGTTAAAGGCAGTGGGCAGCCGTGCAAGAGCCGATATTGTCAGGCTTCTAGGCTCTCAGATATATCTCCAGCTTTGGGTTAAGGTTAAAAAAGAATGGCGTGATAATGATTTTCTTGTTAAGTCTTTCGGGTATAAGTAGTCTGCATATAAAGCTATCATAAGGGTATATTAAGTTTATGGGGGGTGTTTCTCATGTTATATGACGAACTCTTTTGGAAATTATTTGAGAAAAACGGCTCGCCGGACGCTTATCTATACTATGTAAAATGCAAGCAAAAAGGATAAAGCTATGAGTGTCTTTAATGCAAGAGGTATAGTTATTGGTGAAACCCTTGTTTCAGAATCCGACAAGCGGGTTACGCTTTTATTAAAGGAACGGGGGAAAGTAACCGCTTATGCAAAGGGAGCAAGAAAAGCAACAAGCAAGCTGCTTGCGGGGACACAGCTTTTTGCATATTCAGACTTTGTTTTATACGACGGGGGACGGTTTTTATCCGTAACCCAAATAGAGCTTATTGAGAGCTTTTACAACATACGAAACGATTACGATAGGTTGTGTATAGGCAGTTATTTTTTAGAGCTTTGCAACAGGACGCTTATGGAAGGCGAGCCATGGGACGATGTTCTTTTACTGCTTATCCGCAGCCTTTCGGCGTTAAAAAAGGCCGTTTTAGGCGCTGCTCTTGTTTCCGATTTATTTGAGCTTAGGTTTTTGCAGCTAAACGGATATGAACCCGAGGTTAATAGATGCATATTATGCGGCGAACAGCTAACCGCCGGAGGCTACTTAACTGCCGAAGGCGTAATATGTGAGGCTTGCATAAAAAAAGCCCCTGAAAGAGGAGCATACGTTACAAGGCTGGAGCTTGATATTATCAGGTTTGCGCTAAACAGCCCTATAAACAAGTTGTTTGCCTTTAATATCCCGCCGGATGTCACAGAAAATCTAAACAAAGCGGTCAAATACTACGCAACCTCACATAAAGCGCTTTAAAACTACTTTCGCTTCCTATATACATAAATCATAGAAAGCATCACACCTATAAACAGAAAAAAAACAAGCAGCGCTCTAATGTCCTTTAAGGCGATAAGTATAGCGCCTAAGCCACATATTGCGCTTAAACCATAAAGTATTATAACAGCCATAGAATGGGAAAGGCCGGAATCAATAAGCCTATGATGAAGATGACCTCTGTCCGCCTCCATAATAGGTTTTCCGTTCAGCGCACGCCTTATCATAGCAAACAACGTATCAAAAATTGGAAGAGCCAAAACAAGCACGGCTATAACAACAGATAATATGGCATAACCCTTAAACACGCCGATTATGGACGTTGTTGAAAGAACAAAACCTAAAAACAGCGCTCCCGTATCACCCATTATAACCTCCGCCGGGCTAAAGTTTCTAGGCAAAAACCCAAAACAGCTTCCAGCTAAGGTAGCTGTAAGCATAACAGCCAGCGGCGTACCCGAAAGAACACACAACACCAAAAGACATAGAGCGCAAATGCTGGAAACACCTGCCGCAAGACCATCCACGCCGTCTATTAGATTAACGGCGTTTGTTACGCCGATTATCCAAATAAGCGTTATAGGTACACTTAAAAAGCTAAAATTAGCTACAAAGGGCCACGTTACAAAATCTATTTTAGTGCCTGTGAAAATAACGATTACCGCCGCTACTATTTGAAAAGCCAACTTCGCCGTAGCGCTAAGGGAATAAATATCGTCCAGCATACCAACGACTACAATAATCAAGGCGCCTATTATAAACCCAACAAACTGCATCGATCTAAGCTCATAAACAAAAGGCGACAAAACCGCCATTGTTATAACAAAACCCAAAACAATAGCAACACCACCCATCCTTGGGATTGGCTCTTTATGCATACCTCTTTTTTTGGGATAGTCAATAGCGCCTACCTTTATGGATAGCTTTTTTGCAAAAGGCGTAGCAAGTAATGAAACTGCAAAAGCGCTTGCAAACGCCGCTATATAAAGCAACCAGTTATGTGTCAATTTAAAAATCTCCTTATGATAAAACCCCTTATGATAAAACAAAAAGCCAATTATGAATTCTCTTCTGCCAGCTTTTTTGACAGCAGACTAATAAGTTTTCTAAGCTCTGCCGCACATTTTATGTATTCGTTTAAATCCATGCCAAAAGGGTCGTCAATGTCTGTTTTAAGCCCCACGTATTCGCTTAAGGTAAATATCTTGTCCTTAAAATCCGACGCACGCAAAAGCAAATATGCCTTATGCCTCTCCGTCATTGTCAGGACAACATGAGCTTGTTGCATATCCTTGGAGGTCACTTGCTTAGTCAGGTGGCTTGAAATGTCAAGGCCTAATTCTTCCATCGCTAAAAGAGCGTTTTCGCTGGCGGGAAGCTCTACCAAAACGGATATTCCTCTGGAGCAGATTTCATGCCCTAAGCCTTCCAGCTCTTTTTTTGCGATAGCCTCGGCCATAGGGCTTCGACAGCTATTTCCTGTGCATACAAATAGTATGTTCAATTTTCATACCTCCAAAACACGGCCGCCGGCGGCTTTTTGCAGCCTGTTTGAGATAGCAGCGGCTTGAGGGTTTTTTAAAAAGCCTTCAGGACACGCCGCATAAACAATATCGGCGCCGTGGTAATCAAACTTTCTAAGCAGCTTATATAGGTTTGCTGCCATAGAAGCCGGGTTATGGCCGCTACCCAAAGCGAAAACCAAAAACCGGCTTTCGTCGTAAAGAGCTTTTGCTTCATCGGTACAAAGCACACCGCATTTTTTATGTGCCGGGGCAATAGCGTTTATTTTTTCGCTAACGGCCTTTGGGTCGCCGGTTATAATATTAACCTCTGCCTTAGGTGAATAGTGAGTATATTTCATGCCGGGGGCTTTGGGCGCTTGCCCATCCCTAAAACCGGCGCAATCCACAACGTCGCCTATAACATCCTCCAGCATAACCTTTGTAATAGAGCCGGGGCGAAGAATTACCGGCGGTTCAACCGTCATGTCGATAATTGTTGATTCAATGCCGTACCGGCAAGGCCCCCCGTCTAAAATCAAATCTATTTTGCCGCCTAGGTCATAAAGGACGTGGGACGCTCTTGTTGGGCTTGGTTTGCCGGAGCTGTTTGCGCTTGGCGCCGCAACAGGCACACCAGCCGCCTTAATAAGCGACAGCGCAACAGGATTATCGGGTATTCTTACGGCAACCGTATCAAGCCCCCCTGTTATTTCTACTGGTATACGACTGCTTTTGTTCAATATTATTGTAAGCGGGCCGGGGCAAAAGGCATCTATCAGCTTTTCGGCGGCCGGCGTAACAAACTCTGCCGCCAGTAAAATATCTTCCTTGCAGCATACATGTACAATTAAAGGGTTGTCCGAAGGGCGCCCCTTTGCAGCGTATATTTTTTTAGCTGCGTCTGCGTCAAAAGCGTTAGCCCCAAGGCCGTAAACTGTTTCTGTCGGAAAAGCTACAAGACCGCCCCAATTAATTATTCCGGCTCCTTTGTTTATTGGCATGGAAAATGCCGTTATGTTTTCGAGGTCGGCCGATAAAAGCTCAGTTTTTAAAGGCTTTGTCAATTAATACCACAACACTTTTTATATTTTTGTCCGCTGCCGCAAGGGCATTTGTCGTTTCTGCCGGGTTTTTGTTCGTT
>CAZEYG010000056.1:5527-9122 GCA_964516575.1 uncultured Defluviitaleaceae bacterium | reverse complement strand
CTTGTTGAGTTATATGCCAGCCGCCAGGCTTCAACCGGCCATTGTTATGGCAAAGATACTGTTTGGCAAGCCGAATTTGAGGATATGTTTCCTTTTGACGAAACAGAAGATCAGCTTGAAGCAATCGCTGATGTTAAGGCCGACATGGAATCTCCAAAGGTTATGGACCGGCTGATTTGCGGCGACGTTGGTTACGGCAAAACAGAGGTAGCTATAAGAGCTGCCTTCAAGGCCGTTCAGGAAGGTAAGCAGGTAGCTTATTTAGTGCCTACAACTATCCTTGCCCAGCAGCATTTCAATACCTTTACTCAGCGAATGAAGGATTTTCCTATCGGCGTAGAAATGCTTTCACGGTTCAGGACAAAAAAGCAACATGCCGAGAGCATTGAAAAGCTGAAAAAAGGCACGTCGGATATTGCTATCGGCACCCATAGAATATTATCATCAGACGTTAAATTCAAAGACTTAGGCCTTGTTATAATCGACGAGGAGCAGCGGTTTGGCGTCGCCCATAAGGAAAAGCTGAAGCATCTTAAAAAGGACGTGGATGTTTTAACCCTTACAGCCACTCCAATACCACGAACTCTGCACATGAGCCTTACAGGCATAAGAGACATGAGCGTGCTGGAGGAGCCTCCTCAGGAGAGGCAGCCTATTCAAACATACGTTATGGAGTATAATCCCGAGTTTGTAAAGGACGCTATTTTACGTGAGCTTGCCAGAAACGGCCAGGTTTATTATCTTCACAACCGGGTCAGAAACATAACCGATATCGCCACAAGAATACAAAACCTTGTGCCCCAGGCTAACGTTAGGTTTGCCCACGGTCAAATGAGCGAGCACGAGCTTGAGCATGTTATGAGCGAATTTATCGAAGGCGAAATAAACGTTCTTGTCTGTACAACTATCATAGAAACTGGCCTTGATATAAGTAACGTAAACACAATTATAATACAGGACGCAGACTTTATGGGGCTTTCCCAGCTTTATCAGTTAAGAGGCCGGGTTGGCCGTTCCAACAGGCTGGCTTACGCCTACCTGATGTATCGTAAAGATAAAATATTGGACGAATACGCCGAAAAGCGGCTTCAAACAATTCGTGACTTTACGGAGTTTGGCTCCGGCTTTAAAATAGCCATGCGGGATTTGGAAATCAGAGGCGCCGGAAACATACTTGGCGGCGAACAGCATGGGCATATGGATGTTGTTGGTTATGATATGTATTGCAGGCTTTTAGGCGAGGCAATTAAGGAAATAAGAGAAGAAGAACCAGCTAAGGCAGACTTTGAAACGTCAATAGACGTTAACGTAAACGCCTTTATCCCCGCCTATTATATTACAAACGAGGAACAAAAGCTGGAAATCTATAAAAAAGTATCCCTTATTTCCTCTACCCAGGATTACTACGACATTCAAGAGGAAATAGAAGACAGATATGGCAACATACCGGTTTGCGTACAAATGCTGTTGGAAATCGCTTTGCTAAAGGCATATGCCCACAAAGCAGATATTATATCGGTTAAGCAAAAAAACAACTCCATTATTATGACGTTTAAGCCTGATGCGGCTGTGGACGTTTACAAAATAATGGAGGAAACGAACAAAAGCAAGGGCAAAATCAAATTTGTGGCTAAAGGAAGCCCTTATTTAGTCTATAATATAACAAGCGACGACGGCGCTATAGATTTTTGGGAGATGAAGGAGTTTCTTGAGAAAATATGTCCCGGTACGGTTACTGCTCATATATCGTGACAGTAACCGTTACGTCACCTCCGTTATTAGAAAGGCCTTCGGCATATAAATTTATTTCATTACATAAGGTTGTGTATTGTAATGATGGTACGTTTATTGTTAAATTATACTGCTTTTCACTTGCCACTTCATATTCCTCAGGAGAACCGCTTAAGCTTTTGGCGGTTTCTTTTATTTGCTCTAAGGTTTCATAAACCTTGCCGTTATCAACAACAAAAAACACAACATACGCATTAACCGGAGCCGGTGTTTCCGCCGACTCATCCGACATGACACTAAACAAAGCAATGTCGGAAGAGGTATCCGCTTCTTCGTTCATAACAGCAGGTTCTTTTGTATCGCTTTCAACGCTAAAGGTCACAGGCATTTGCCTGCCGGTTTCGCCGCTTGCTGCTGCCGGCGGGGCATACGACTCAACTTCGCTGGATGAGGCAGCATACTCCTGCTGAAGTCTTGCGCTTTTTGCAGAGTACCGTCCCGAAAGCAACATATCCCCAAACAAGGAAGCCACTACAAGCATAACAACGGCACAAGCGGCTGCGGCTGCATATTTAGTGTAACCAAAGGATTTTTTAACCTTTTTAGGTATTTGCTCCAAGGCAGAGATTTTAGTCATAAGCTCCTCATGATAACCTTCGGGAAGCTCATAATCAGGCAAAGAATTAATGCACTCTACAGTTTCCTTTAAAACACTAAACTCACTGGCGCAACGAGCACAGCTTTTAATATGCTCTAAAAAAGCCGTTTCCTCTTGTTCATCCAAGTTATCATCTATATACAAAGACATAAACTCATATGCTCTGTCACAGTCCATTTTCAAAACTCCTTTATGCTAAACGTCCGGTTAAGTCCTTTTATCCGGCTGAACCATGTGTAAATATTTATGTTTATTATAGTTATATAACTAAACGGATTTTGGCCGCTTTTGTTCCTTAATTAATATATCCTTAGCCATAAGCCTAGCTCTGGATAATCGGGATTTTATAGTTCCTAGGTTTGCGTTTGTAACGTCAGCTAGCTCGTTATAACTTAAGCCTTCCATGTCCCTAAGCACTATCAGCAGCTTATATTGCTCCGGCAGTCTATCAAGAGCATTTTTTATCTCCAGTTGCTTTTCGGTTAAAAGAAGAACATCCTCCGGTGTTTCGTCACTTCTTGCCAATTGCACGGGTATTTCACCTTCGTCGGTTTCAATGGTTTGCTCTAGGCTAAGAATGTTTTTGCCTTTTCGCTTCCTAAGCTCGTCTATGCATGTATTGGAGGTTATTGTACAAATCCAGCTTTTCAGAGTTTTAGTATCACTACACTTACTTATGTTTTTAAAAATCTTAATAAAGACCTCTTGTGATATATCCTTTGCATCTTCGGGGTTTCTAAACATTTTATAGGCGATGTTGTATACCAGCTTTTCATATTTTTTAACTATATGTTCAAAAGCGTCCATATCCCCTGCTATCGCTTTTTTTAAAATTCTGCTGTCTATGTCCAACGCTTTTCCCTTCTCTCTTATGTAGAAATTGCCTATAGTGGTTTTTGCATATGCCTTACAAAAAATAAGACTGCGGCAATGCAGCCTATAAGCACGCAAGGAGGTAACTACCTCCTTGCAGATATTATATTAAAAATTATATGTCTATATTAGATGTTCCCATTTTAGTAGAAGTCTTTGATTGAACTTTAGCTAGCTTCATAGCTTCCTTCCATGTATCTCTGAATTCACGCAAATAATCACGAACTTCGGTTAGTATGGCGGCATCCTTGCGGATATTGGCTTCAATCAGCCTTTCGTAAATATATTCATATAAAGAATTGTCTGCGGATAGGTCAAGATTAATATATTCTT
>CAZEYG010000056.1:0-5517 GCA_964516575.1 uncultured Defluviitaleaceae bacterium | reverse complement strand
GATTTCAAAGCTGCGGTCAAGGGTTATTTGAAATTCTCTTATAATGTCCTGAACTCTCGTTATCAGGTTATGCGCCTTTTCGTAATCCTTATTTTCAACGGCAATAATCGCCTGGTTGCAAAACTTTAGCGCACCCTCATAAAGCATAAGAGTTAGTTCCTCTTTTGTTGCAGTGAAAAGCACGTTTTCTTTTAATTTATCATATGGATTAATAGGCGCCATTAAGACCCTCCTAAGTTTATATAATGGTTTATATAATTCAAAACGTAAAGACAATTTGTTCATATTATATTATATCAATATTTTTATAATTTGAATATACAATTTTTACATTTCAACAAAAATCCTTAAAAACTTTAAAAAATTTTAAAAAGTCCTTGTAATTTCACTTCACGTGTGGTATATTTCTTTCGTGAGAGAACAAGTGTGTTTTGTAGGAGTACATCCCATGAACGAAAATACTAATTATATTATTGTAGACGAAAAGGTTTGCCCTTCTGTATTCGGAAAGGTTTTAGAAGCAAAACGCCTGCTTATGGAAGGCGGTTTATATACGATTCAGGAGGCTGTAAACAAGGTCGGTATAAGCCGAAGTGCTTTTTATAAATACCGGGACGCTGTTTTTTCCTTTGAAAAAGGCGGAAGGGGAAAAACGGCTATAATCGCTATGGATTTATACGACGTAAAAGGGCTTCTTTCAAGTGTTTTAAACATTATTGCCCAAAGCGGCGCAAACGTATTAACAATAAACCAAACTATTCCCATAAACGGAACTGCTAATGTTACTATTACAATCGAGCGGGGCGACGGGCCTCTTTCTGACATTATAAACGGCACAAAAGAGCTTTCAGGCGTTAAAGACGTTAAAATTTTAGGAATGGAGTGAAATAAATTGGCAGAAATAGCAATACTTGGTTACGGCACTATCGGTTCCGGCGTATATGAGGTTTTTAAAACCAATCAGCTTAGTATAGACAGAAAAGCCGCTCAACCCATACGTATTAAATACATATTGGATTTGCTTGATTTCCCTGAGCTTCCCCACATCCAAAGGCTTATAACCCATGATTTTAACGATATTTTAAACGACAACGACGTTTCTGTTGTGGTTGAGGTTATGGGCGGCGTTGAACCGGCCTATACATATGTTAAAAAGGCTTTGCTTCGAGGTAAAAGCTGTGTAACCTCAAACAAAGAGCTGGTAGCCGCTCACGGCGCCGAGTTGTTAGAAATAGCAAGAGAACGAAACATAAACTTTTTGTTTGAAGCCAGCGTCGGCGGCGGCATACCAATAATCAGACCTCTTAATCAATCTCTTACAGCCGATGAAATACAAGAAATAAAAGGTATATTAAACGGAACCACAAACTATATACTATCGAAAATGGCGGTTGAAGGGGCAGATTATAACACCGTTTTAAAAGAGGCACAGCAAATGGGTTATGCGGAGCGTAACCCTGACGCCGACGTCCTTGGTTTTGATGCCAGCCGCAAAATAGCCATTCTTTTGTCTCTTGCAATCGGAAAGCAGGTTGAATATACGGATATATATACCGAAGGCATAACAGGCATAACTCAAACCGACATGTTGTATGCGAAAAAACTTGGCGGAAGTATACGGCTTATAGCTGCCGCTAAAATACTAAACGGCTCTGCTTTTGCAAGAGTTTGCCCGTCGATAATAAGTGAAGAACATCCGTTAGCTGTTGCAAAGGACGTGTTTAATGCCATATTCGTAAAAGGCAACGTCATAGGTGAGGTTATGTTCTATGGCAAAGGCGCCGGAAAGCTGCCTACAGCAAGTGCCGTTGTTGCGGATATAGTTGACGCTGTTAAACATTTAACTAGAAACATCATGCATTTTTGGTCTACGGAAAAAATCAGCACTGCTTCCATTGACGACATTTCCGTCAAAAAGCTGGTTAGGGTTTCTTACGAAAACATTCAAGCCGCTAAGTTATCTATAACTAAGGCTTTTGGGCAGGTAGAATTTGTTGAGCTTGATGGGTTAACTAATGAATTTGCCTTTATAACGCCAGAGGAAAAGGAACTTAACTTAAAAGAAAAAATACAACGACTTGATGTTTCCGAAGGTATCGGCCGAATAATTTCCAGCATAAGGTTTGAATAATGAACAAATTTTTGGAGGATGAAACTATTGCTTCATATACAAGTACCTGCAACAACAGCTAACATGGGCCCCGGTTTTGACAGCATAGGTATGGCCTTTAAGCTGTATAATAACGTATGGGTTAAAAGGCTTCCTGATGGGAACCCTAAGGTTGTCTTTACAATAAAAAGAAACCCGGAGTTAACCGTTCCAACTGACGAAACAAACCTTATATACCAAACAATAGTACGGTTCTACAAGGAACTTGATATTAAAGACCGTATCCCACCTATTGAAATAACCCAAGAGGATTATATACCGTCTACAAGAGGGCTTGGCAGCAGCGCCGCTTGTATAGTCGCCGGGTTGTATGCGGCTAATTGGCTTTCAGGCGTCGGGTTAACCAAAGATGAGCTTGCAAACCTTGCTACTCTGATAGAAGGACACCCGGACAACGTCGCTCCGGCAATATTCGGCGGCATAGTTATCGGCGTTATGGCAGGTCAAAGACTGGAATATATAAAACTTGACAATCCCGGTCTGAAAAGGTTAAAATTTGCTGTAATGATTCCTGATTTTCCGCTGTCAACGGAAAAGGCCAGAGGTATATTACCCGATAATATTAAAATGAAGGATGGTATATTTAACGCCTCTAGGACAGCTCTTATGACAGCCGCTCTTTTAACCGGCGATTTCGACAAGTTACGGGTGGCTATGGACGACTGCTTCCACCAGCCATACCGCGCACGGATTTTGCCGGACATGGAAGAGATTTTTGGTGCCGCCAAAGGGTTCGGCTGCAAGGGGATTTTCTTAAGCGGCGCCGGCCCAACGATTATTGCGGCCGTAACAGAGGATGATTTTAATAATAAAATGGGACAGTATCTATCAGGATTAAAGGATAAATGGAGTATCAGCTTTATTGAGCCCGATTTCGACGGGACGAAAGCTTGTAACGTTTAAACGTTTAGGAGGAACAGAATTGCTTATCGTACAAAAGTTTGGAGGCAGCTCCGTAGCTAATGCGGAGAGGATATTTAACGTAGCAAAAAGAATAATTGAGACATATCAAAAGGGCTATAAGGTTGTGGTTGTATTATCCGCTCAAGGCAAAACTACAGATGAGCTTATTGAAAAGGCTAAGGAAATAAGCCCTAATATTTCAAAACGTGAGCTGGATATGCTTTTGTCCATTGGTGAGCAGCAATCGGTAGCGCTTATGGCTATGGCTATTCACCGGTTAGGCTTCCCGGCTATTTCACTAACAGGCCAGCAGGCAGGCATTGCTTCCTCATCAAATCACAGTAATGCACGTATTAAAAACATAGATTGCGAGCGTATTCATTCAGAGCTTGAAAAAAACGCCATTGTTATCGTTACAGGGTTCCAAGGGGTAAACCGTTACGGCGATATCACAACCCTAGGCCGAGGTGGTTCCGATACTTCAGCGGTTGCCCTTGCGGCGGCGCTAAAGGCCGATCTTTGCGAAATCTATACCGACGTAGACGGCGTTTACACAGCCGATCCCAGAGTCGTTAAATCGGCTAAAAAGCTGGATACAATAAGTTACGATGAGATGCTTGAGCTTGCGTCTTTAGGCGCTAAGGTTTTGCATAACCGCTCCGTAGAGCTGGCAAAAAAATATAACGTAAAGCTGATAGTACGCTCCAGCCTGACACGGGCGGAAGGTACGCTTGTTAAGGAGGAAAGCAGTGTGGAAAATACTTATATATCAGGTCTAGCAGTTGACCGTAACGTTGCAAGAATATCAATCGTAGGCATTAAGGACGAGCCGGGTATGGCTTTTAAAATATTCTCCCTGCTTGCTAAAAACAACATTACCGTAGACATTATTTTGCAGTCTATCGGACGCCAAAGCACTAAGGACATCTCCTTTACAGTCGCCCGCTCTGATGTAAAGGAGTCTATGGAGCTTCTTGAAAGAAACAAAGACCTTATCGGTTATGACCACATTAGCTCCGACGACAAGGTTGCTAAGTTGTCGATTGTTGGCGCTGGAATGGCCACAAACCCGGGTGTTGCGGCGACTATGTTTGAGGCCCTTTATGACGCAAACATTAACATCAACATGATTTCAACCTCTGAAATAAAAATCTCTGTGCTTATCGACGAGCGTGAAGTTGAAAGAGCATCAACATATGTTCACGATAAATACCTTGACCAAAACATATCCCTTAATAGATAGTATCAAGGAGGAGTTATGGAGCTTGTAAACATTCGTAATTTTTCAGAAACCGACAGAGCCGATTTTATTGAAATGTGTTCGGTTTTTTTCGGCTCCGAGGCAACAATATTTTCCCTGACTAAAGAACAAATGAATGAATCCTTTGATAAAACCTTATGTGGTTCGCCTTATATAAGGGGGCTTATTATTGAGCATGATATGGGCGGCGGCTGGCAGACTGTCGGTTACGCCCTTCTATCGTTTACATATACAAACGAAGCCGGCGGGATTGTGCTTATTATTGAGGAAATATACATTAAGGATAAATACCGGGGAAGAAAAATCGGCACAGCATTTTTTGAATGGCTTTTCAAAGAATACGACGGCAGGGTAAAACGCTATCGCCTTGAAGTCGCTAGGGAAAACCAAAGCGTTATAAAGCTGTACGAAAAAATGGGCTTTAAACATTTATCATATATTCAAATGTTTAAACAATTATAAAAGCTGTTATTAGTGGTATAATTAAGGAGGAGAATGTAAATGATTTATGAGCTTAGAATTTATTATGTCAAAAAAGGCAAGCTAAAAAACATAAATGACCGTTTCGCTAACCACACTCTCAGCATCTTTGAACGTCATAATATGAAGGTAGTTGATTTTTGGCAAGACATTTCCGAAGAAAAAATCTACTATATCATGGAATATGACAACATGGACGACAGAAACAAAAAGTTTGAAGAGTTTGCCAAGGACCCAGAATGGATAAAGGTAAAGGCTGATTCCGAGGTAGACGGAAACCTTTTGGATAAGCTGGAATCCTTCTTTATGGAGCGTGTGCCCTATTTCAAAAAATAATTTGACATTATTCCCTATGTATGTTACTATCCTATAGCATGACCGCACGGAGAGGTTTAAACGGCCTTTGCCGTCCCGAATCCGGCGAGTTCCCAGCAAATTATGAGGAGGTGTTACCATGTATGCAATTATCGAAAGCGGCGGAAAGCAATATAAGGTATCCGAAGGTGACGTTGTAAGAGTTGAAAAGCTCTCTGTAGAAGAGCAAAGCGCTTACAGCTTCTCGAACGTTATTCTTTTATCCGGCGACAACGGTCTTACTGTCGGCGCGCCATATGTAAACGGCGCTTCTGTTAGCGGCACTGTGCTGCAAAATGGCAAGGAAAAGAAAGTTATAATCTATAAATACAAGTCCAAAAAAGGCTTT
>CAZEYG010000055.1:7919-9227 GCA_964516575.1 uncultured Defluviitaleaceae bacterium | reverse complement strand
CTTGGCCAGACCGAGTTCGGCCGGGGTGAAGTCCCCTTCCGGCCCGACAAAAACACCTATGTTTAAGCCCTTAGCTTCATACAGCCGTTTTTTCGCCGATACGGATTCGTTTTCATATGCAATAAATGCCGTGTCCATAGAGCTAAGCTCAGCAACTGCCGACTGAAAGTCTATAGGCTCCCTTATATTCGGAATTATACCTCTGTTGCACTGCTTTGCGGCTTCTTCGGATATTTTTCTCAGTCTGTCAATTTTATTATGTATGCTTTTATCCTTTAGCTTTATTACAGTATTTTCCGTTACAACAGGAACAATTTCAAACACACCAAGCTCAACACATTTTTGTACGGTGAGCTCCAGCTTATCACCTTTTGGAATTCCTTGAAACAAGGTGATTTTCATATCAGGCTCAGTGGAAACAGCTTCGGCGGAAATAATAGATAAATCCACGCTGTGCTTTGAAATGGTTTCAATCACGCATCTATAGTCAGTACCACACCCGTCACATATAACAAGGCCGTCTTTTGGTTTGTGGCGTAAAACCTGAACATGCCTGGCATTTGCGCCGGTTAAAACAATTCTGTTGCCGGATAAATCAATTTCTTCCTGCTTAACAAAAAACCTAGGCATAATCAATCCGACTCTTTTCTAACAATCTTATTATCGTTCTGTAGACATGGTTTGGCTACAACACAAACCCAGCCGTCTTTAAAATAGTCACCTATAATTTGAAATGAATTACCTAAAAGCGCCTGATGTACGTCCTCAAGCCGTTCTTTAATTATGCCGGAGCATATAAACAGACCATCATCCTTTATCCAATTTTTAATAACGCCACTTAATGTTATTATAACATCGGCTACTATATTTGCTACAACAATATCATATTTTCTGACGCCAATTTGGTTTTGAACGAGACTGTCAGACAAAGGATTGCCAGAAATAACCGTATATCTGCTTTTATCTATGTTGTTTAATCTTGCGTTTTCGTAGGCGATTTTAACGGCCTCCAGCTCAATGTCAACAGCAAAGGCGTTATCGGCACCAAGAAGCAAAGATATTATAGACAATATGCCGCTTCCGCAGCCAACGTCTAAAACAGAGTAATTTTCTTTAACAAACCGTTCAAGCTGTTCAATACACAGCCTTGTAGATTGATGAAGGCCGGTTCCGAAAACATGGCCGGGATTGATATTAAAGATTATTTTTCCCTCCGGGTTTTCATAACTTTCCCATTCAGGTTTAATTACAATACGGCCTCCTATTTCAAAAGGTTTGTAATGCTGCTTCCATGCGTTTAGCCATGCA
>CAZEYG010000055.1:7458-7909 GCA_964516575.1 uncultured Defluviitaleaceae bacterium | reverse complement strand
GCATCGTCGGTTACGTTTTCGGCGGTAATGTGCATTCTGCCAAAGGATAAACCGTAATCAGCTTCTGCTTCCGAAAGCCCTTTAACGGCCAGCCGAATTGCACAATAGGTTTCTGCCGCAACCTCGTTTTCCGGCAAATAAAAGGTAACGCTAACCTCTGTTTCTTCTGAGTTTAACAACTCTTCGTCAACATAATCCCATTTATCCGGGTTGTTTGTTATAAAGTTTTTCAAGTCTTTAATATCGTCTATTTGAACGCCATTTACCCCATACTCCATTAGCATGGCAGTAACAGGCTCTATTCCTTCGCCTGTCGTAAAAATTTTACATTCCAGCCAGTTCATTTACTACCCCAATCACAACAAGTATAATAACATATTATAGGTTTGATGTTCCATTACATTGATTATACTACGTTTTTAAATTGGTTTCAACAGATAATTATTTGTTT
>CAZEYG010000055.1:0-7448 GCA_964516575.1 uncultured Defluviitaleaceae bacterium | reverse complement strand
GATCACATGTAGGCGCATGTCTCCAAACAAGATTTGTATTTACTATCTGTGATTAAGCTGCCAGTTACTTTTCCTTAGGGTTAAAAACAAGAGCCACTAAAAAGCTGAAAACCATAGCGGCGGAGATTCCTGAGGCAGCAGCTTTCATGCCACCTGTTAATATGCCAAAAGCTCCTTTTTTGTCTATTTCTTCCTTTACGCCCTTAGCAAGAAGGTATCCAAACCCCGGAAGCGGGACAGTTGCTCCGGCCCCTCCAAACTTTATAATCTTCTCGTATATTCCTACTCCACCTAATAAACAGCCTAAAACAACAAACAAAACAAGAATCCTGCCGGCTGTCAGTTTTGTTTTGTCAATTAATATCTGCCCTAAAACACAAATCAAACCTCCGACTATAAAAACACGCAAGTATTCCATGAAAACAAGCTCCTTAATAAATAAAATTCATATCAGTAGCTTTATTATTTCATGGCATAGTAAAATTTATTCGTTTGTTTACTGCAGCAAAATTACGAAAAGGTTGCCTTACGCCGTTCTATACCCTCTTTTATCTTTTTCTCAACGCCATTTTCAGTAGGCGAATAATAAGTTTTGTCTAAAAGCTCGTCGGGTAAATATTGCTGTTTCACATAATTACCCTCGTAGCTATGGGCATATTTATAACCAACGCCGTGACCAAGCTCTTTTTCACCCTTGAAATTAGCGTTTTTTAAATGGGGTGGTATTCCGCCGATATGAACGTTAGCCACGTCAGCCAGCGCCATATCAACAGCCATGTATGAAGCGTTGGATTTCGGCGCACAAGCTACATATATGGCAGCTTGTGAAAGCATTATCCTGCATTCCGGCATACCGATAAGGTTTGTAGCTTCGGCGGCGGCTGTTGCAACAAGTAAAGCATGTGGATCGGCGTTTCCGACGTCCTCTGAAGCACAAATCATTATTCGTCTTGCTATAAATTTCGGATCCTCACCGGCGTATAACATTCTTGCAAGATAATAAACAGCGGCGTCAGGGTCAGAACCTCTCATGCTTTTAATAAACGCTGAAATAGTGTCGTAATGATTGTCGCCGTTTTTATCATAATTTAGCGCACGTCTTTGAATACATTGCTCCGCAACGGCAAGGTCTATAACTATTTTGCCCGTGTCAGAAGGGGCTGTTGTAAGAGCTGCCAGTTCAATGGCATTAAGTGCCGTTCTAGCATCACCGTTTGAAATGTCAGCCAAAAAGTCTATAGCCTCGCCGGATATTTCAATCAGAAAAGCGCCCAGCCCCTTGTCCTTGTCTGTTACGGCACGTTTAAGCACCTTTATTATATTATCCTTTGTTAAAGGATTTAGTTTAAAAACAATTGAGCGGGATATAAGCGCCTTGTTCACTTCAAAAAACGGATTTTCAGTTGTTGCGCCGATTAGAATAACCGTTCCGTCCTCAACATGAGGCAAAAGAGCGTCCTGCTGCGCTTTATTAAAGCGGTGGATTTCATCAATGAACAATATTGTTCTTAATCCAGACATTCCGAGGGCGTCCTTAGCTTCATCCACTGTTGCTTTAATATCCTTTACGCCTGAGGTTGTAGCATTAAGCTGGACAAAGGAGCTTTTTGTGGTTGCCGCAATAATCTTTGCAAGCGTTGTTTTGCCGGTTCCCGGCGGGCCGTAAAGTATAATACTTGTGAGCTTATCGGCCATAATCGCCCGGTATAACAGAGTACCTGGGGCAATAATATGCTCCTGACCCACAAACTCCTCAATAGACGACGGCCTAAGCCGTGACGCAAGAGGCGCTTCCTTTTTCATTTTCTCTTTTCTTTGGTAGTCAAATAAATCCATAGTTGTACCTCTTAGCTGTTGATGAGCATAACATCCCAAATACTAACGGGATAACAGACTTTATTGTAAAAACTCGAACAGGCGTTGTGCGTCTTTTTGCGTTAGTTTGCCTATAGCTACCCTGCCTTCTAACGCCGCCGACGGTAAGTCTCTAACAATATTAATATCAACATATGACTGCTGATTAAGCCCTGATTGTTGCCAATCAATAATTTTGAAATAGTTGCTGCGGACTGCCTTGCTTTTGTTTTCGTATTGAGTAGTAATATTAAAAACGAATACAATAGCACCTTGTTGTTCAAGGATAAGCACAGGACGCATTTTACCGCTGTCATTCCACGAAACGTAGGCAATATAGATGTCAAAAATATCCATCATCCGTTTACTCCCCAATCATAGAGCTCTGGGTCAATGTTTTTGTCAACGATAATATGTCCCTCTGCATTAACTTCAACAGATTTATGAGGAATATTTTTTTCCTTGATTAAATCAAGTAATTGCTTTCCAATTTCTTCACGGCTTGGAACAGTCCGTTCGATTTCAAAGGGAAATTTCTGTTTTCTTAAGCTTTGCTTTAAAAAAATTGTATAAGCCGTTGTCATACTCATACCTAAATCCTCAAAAAATTGTTCTGCTTCTTTTTTTAAGTTTTCATCAATTCGCATTGTAATGTTTTTCATTGCCATAACAAGCACCTCTTTTTTACTATATTATACGCAATATAACATATATTATGTGAAAAATCAATAATACTACTTTGCAATTCACATAATAAAACAGCAATCACCAAAGCTAAAAAACCTATATTTGTTTCTTATAGCTTCTTCATAGGCCTTAAGAATATTTTCTCTGCCGCATAATGCACTGACAAGCATGATTAATGTGCTTTCGGGTAAATGAAAGTTTGTAATGAGTTTGTCTACGGTCTTAAATTTATAACCGGGATAGATGAAAATATTCGTGTCGCCAAACCCGGGTTTAATTAATCCGTCGTTATCGGCAACAGATTCCAGCGTTCTACAGCTTGTTGTGCCAACGGCAATAATTTTTCCGCCGCTTTTTTTAGCGTGGTTAATTATATCTGCCTGACTTTCCGAAACGTCATAATATTCTGAATGCATTTTATGATCTAAAATATTATCGACTTTAACCGGTCTGAACGTACCGAGGCCAACATGAAGGGTTATTCTTGCAATGCTAACGCCTTTGGCGGCTATAACGTCCAGCAGACCATCTGTAAAATGAAGCCCTGCCGTAGGCGCCGCAGCAGAACCTTGCTTTGCGGCGTAAACCGTCTGATACCTGCTTTTGTCGGCCAGCTTCTCCTTAATATACGGCGGTAAAGGCATTTCCCCCAGCTCATCTAAAATTTCTTCAAAGATTCCGTCGTGAACCATTGATACTATTCTGTTACCTCCGTCTGTCACCATCTCGACGTGGGCCTTTAAAATACCGCCGCCAAATTCGATTAAATCCCCTGGCCGCACCTTTTTGCCAGGCTTAGCCATCACCTCAAAACGCCCACCGTCCAACTTTTTAAGGAGCAGCAGCTCAACCTTTGCGCCTGTTCCGGCTTTTGTACCGAAAAGCCTAGCAGCCATAACCTTTGTATCGTTAAGAACAAGGCAGTCGCCCTTATGCAAATAGTTGATAATATCGGTAAAGACTTTGTGTTCTAAAGCGCCTGTTTTTTTGTCCAGCACAAGAAGCCGTGAACCACTTCTGTCCTCAATTGGAGTTTGGGCTATAAGCTCCTTTGGCAAATCGAAATAAAAATCCTGTTTTGTTAGTTGTGTCATTGTATCGTAACTCCAGTATAATAATGTTCTAATATTTGTTTAAAGGTATATCCGCTTTCAGCCATGCCTTTTGCGCCGAACTGACTCATACCGACGCCGTGGCCGAAGCCTTTGCCAACTATTGTAATTGTGCTTCCGACACTGGTAGATAACGGCTTAACGTCCGCCGGAATTTGAGCTGACGGGTTAACCGTTTGGGGCGCAGCCGAAGAGGTATATTGCCGGACGCCGTCTTTTCCCGCCACTGCGGGGTTTTCTACTTTCTGTGGAACACCATCTTTGCTTATAACATAAAGCTGGTCAGCGCTTTTTTCGGTTGTGCCTCCGTCTTTTGAATAAACACCAAATTTTTGCGTGAACTCAGGTGAGGAGGTTCCGATTGTGACTGACGATTCGGGTATTGTAACTACTCTGTCTGCTATGTAAAAATATCTGCTTGGAAGCGCTCCTTCCGGGGATTTAGCAAAAAATGTCCGTATGTTTTCTTTTTTAAGACTAACCTTGCCACTTGACCCGTTTATTATAAGCTCGCTTAACCGCCCATTAGCCGTGGCAACTGTTGATACGGAAACCGCACTTCCAACCTTATAGTTATTAGCGTTAAGTAAATCAGTTAAAGCCGAAAGGGTAAAGGTTCTGCTCCAAACCTTGTATTCCTTTTCAGAAACCTCGGGAATGCTGCGTAAATAAGGGACTGTGTTTTCCCAAACGTTTTCCGAATTATCAGTAACGCCGCCGCTGCTTGAAAAATACACCGCATTTATAGGCTTGCCTTCATAATAAGCCATTATACCCTTTGTCGCTAAAACTGCCTGATTAGTTCTTTCGGCTTCATTAGCCTTACCTATATAGTTTTGGCAATGAACAGTATCGCAAACCTCAAAGCCATCGCTGTCATGGATACCCCGGCGTGTTTCCGTATAGGACCTTGCCGTAACGGCTTGAGCCTTTAGGGCTTCCATATGCCAAGCGTTAGGCATTTCCGACTGGACAACGCTGAACAAGTATTCCTCCGTATCCAGCACGTTTACGGCTGTCAGATTTTGCGCCGCAAACCTACCGAACTCTATGGCCCCACGGTATATTCTGTCGCCTATTTGCATACCATTGTCACCGCTATCTACAAGCCACAGCTTTATAGTGTTGTTGTCAAAGATTATAAGGGGTTCGCCGCCTCGGCTGTTAAGCATAACGCCGTATCCGTTAGGCTCAACTATAGAGCCACCCGTTGAAGCCTTAAGCGCTTCCGCTTCACCCTTTGTCCCAAAGCCGCCTAAATAAACGGCCCAGGTATTGTCCTGTGTATAAGCCGCTCCGCCTTTTCGTCCAACAGCTAGGTGGCTGTCGAGCAGAACCTTTGCGCTTAAATAATCGCCGAATCTTTCCGTAAGTTTAACATAATAGTGTTTAGCCGGAACAACCGTAAACCCCTTGTCGGAGGTAATTGTTCCCATATGCTGAAAGCTGCCGGATATACCGTAACCAAAGCTGATGCTTTTGTTTTGAACAGGTACGCTGGCGGCTTCCTTGTATTTATATGTAATACCGGCTCTAATAGGCCTTTCGGCAGTATAGGCCAAAGCTTTGTCATTACCCATATAACCCATAAGCCCAAATACAATCAAAAACCCAGCAAATAAACATAACTTTTTCATTAAAGAACCTCCAGTCTAGTTTTCATCTGCCAAAAACGTGTATATGTCACCGACTGTTTTCGCTAAATATATATACTTACAGTTGCTTAATTCTTCATGACTGCCATAACCGTAAAGAACACCTATTCCAGCAACACCAAGCTCTGCAGCAGCCAGCAGATCGTGTTTTCTGTCGCCTATCATAACGGCAGATTCAAGGCTGCAGCCTGCTTCCTTTATAGCCGCCGACAAAACCTCGGCTTTTGTGCCCCGTGTATTGTCTAGAAGCACGCCAAAAACACCGTCAAAGTATTCTATAATATTAAAATACTCAAGAATTTTAACGGCATTTTGCTCCGGCTTGGCTGTGGCTAAATAAACCTTGCAGCCGGCCGCCGTAACATTTTTAAGCATATCGGTTATGCCGTCGTAAAGGGCGTTTTCGGATAACATTTTGTAAGGCGCAAAGTCATTTCTAAAATACTCTACTGCTTCGTCAACCACCGCCTTATCGGGGCTGATAAGCTCGTAAAAACCTTCAGCTATAGGCGGGCCAATATATTTTGTCAAATCCAGCGTACTATAGTCAATGCCGTATTTATCAAGTGTGCTTTTGTATGAGCTGAGTATTCCGTTGCCGGAATCTGTCAGCGTTCCATCCAAATCAAAAAACAAGTAATTATATTTCATTATTTATCCTCCTAATATTATTGGATTATTATAAAACATCCTTTGTTTTCCAGTGGCCATGTTTTAACCGTATTATAAATACCACACCTCTAATAGCCCAGTCAATATACATTCCAAACCATACGCCCAAAACGCCAAGGCCTAATATAACACCAAACAAATAACCGCTGCCTATTCTAAAAATCCACATAGCTATTACTGACACAAGCATTGTGAATTTTACGTCACCCGTTGCCCTAAGAGCTGATGGTATAATAAAAGCAAGAGGCCAAAACAGGGGTGTTGCTATAAAAGCCGAATACAAAAGCTGCTTTAGTAACGCTGCCGTAGGCGCATCAGCCCGGTATGTTGCCGAAATAAAGTCTGTAAACGGAAAAGAGGCGAAGCAAAGTATAAACATAAGCAGCATACCGAATTTTAAAGAAAACATAACTGTTTTTTCTACGTCGTCTTTTTCGCCCCGGCCTATCCTATGGCCTACAAGTATCATAACCCCCGTACAGAAAGCATTACCCGGCACGGATATTATAGCAAAGTATGTGCCGCCTATTGAGTTGGCTGCCATGGCGGCTGTTCCCATAGACACTATAAACAGCTGGGTTATAAGCCGGCCAACCTGAAACAACGAGGATTCAATGCTTGTAGGTATGCCGATACCAAGTATTGTTTTCTGCATTGAAAACACCGGCTTAAAGTAAACCGGCTTGTTGAGTTTTATAATCTTTGATCGTTTGATTATAAAGAACAGACTTAAAGCAACGCCAATATACCTTGAAGCCAAAAGGGCAATACCTGCGCCTGCAATACCAAAGCTAGGCGTCACAATCTTAAACAGACCGAAAAAATTGATGTTAAGCCCGATTATTACTATATACCCAATAGCAATGTTAAAAAGGTTCATAATTATTGTTATAAGCATAGGCGAGCCGGTATCACCTGTACCTCTTAGTATACCGAAAATAGTCTGTGTCAGAGCTATTGCAAAAAAAGAGTAAATTGTAATACCCAAATACGTCCTTGCTGCTTCTAAAACACTTACTTCCGCTTCTTTAAGAATTGAACTTACAACATAATCTTGAAAGAAGAAAAAGAATATAAAAAGAACCAAAGAAAAAAACACCGAAAGCAAGGCGGATTGGGCGGCTGCAGTTGTAGCTTGAGATTTTTCGCCTCTGCCGATATACTGAGCTACGACTATAGTACAACCTACGGTAAGGGCAGCGTATATTGCTATAATAATGTTAGTAATAGAGTCTATCATCGAAACGGCGGAAAGAGCGTACATTCCAAGGGTAGCTGCCATCATTGTATTTACGGCGCCAAGCATTGTTGTAAAAAGCTGCTCAATGACTATAGGTATGGAGATTTTAAAAAGCTCTGTTGTTCTGCCTTTAAAACTTCTGTCGATTCCCTTATTGTTATTTTCAGTTAACTTGCTTAATATTAGCTTTAGCGCCTTTAATTTAAACATACTTTCCCCCTGATATTA
>CAZEYG010000054.1:0-9267 GCA_964516575.1 uncultured Defluviitaleaceae bacterium | reverse complement strand
GGGGGCTGACCTATGAAAATAAACATACACCTTGTTGCCGAAAAAGCCGGCGTCTCTCCTGCCACTGTTTCAAGAGTAATTAACAACAACTACCCTGTTAGCGAAGAAACAAGAAAGCGGGTTGAGTCGGTTATAAAGAGCTTAAATTACAACCCAAACGCATTAGCAAGAGGGCTTGTAAGCAAGAAAACAAACTCTGTCGGTGTGCTTGTGCCTAACATAAGCAACCTGTTTTTCCCGTCTGTTGTTATGGCTTTGGAAACTGTTCTTAGCAATAAAGGTTATTCAATATACCTTTGTAACACAAACCATAACTGCAAGGATGAAATTAAATACATACAACAGTTTGTTTCAAGACAAGTAGACGGTTTAATCATAGTTGATCCGTCTAAAGAGCTTATGCTTAAAGGTTTTTTAGAGGAACTTGATCCAAAAAAACCTCTTGTATGCATTAACGGATACAATGAGCATATCAATCTTAACTTTGTGCTTAGTGACCAGCAAAACGGCGCTTATGAAGCAATTAGACACTTGCTGGATATGGGACATAAGAGAATTGGCTTTATAAGAGGTCATAAAAGCTACTCCTACGATATTAAAGAAAACGTTTACTATGAACTTATTAAGCAATACAAACTGGATTTTGCGGAAATAATAAATATTGGCGACGGAAACAACCACGATAATATTGACAGCATGGCTGAAATATTAAAGGAATTTATTACAACTACTTCTCCCACGGCCTTGTTCTCATGCAATGACTTAATGGCTATTGCCGCTATAAACGCCTGTAAGTGGCTTAACAAAAGCGTCCCAAACGATATCTCCATAATCGGCTTCGACAACATTATTATAAGCAGCGTTGTAGAACCTAAACTTACAACTGTTGATATTAATATGAGTGAGCTTGGAAAAACAGCGGCCTTAATGTTATTAGAACTTATGGAAGGCCGGTCGGCTGTTCAAAAACGGGTAATACTTGGCAGCAGACTAATAATCCGTGATAGCTGCAAAACTTTTATAGAATAATTATATAATCCATAATAAAGGGTGGTCGAAAATGAATGATTGCTTAAGCAAGGATAATGTTAAAAAAGGTATTGAACAGCTTCTTTTGTATGGACAAAAACATAACCTGATAGATGACTTGGACATAATAGTTTGCCGAAATTACTTGCTGGATTTGTTTATGCTTAATGAGCCGTTTGACGGCGATGGGGCGAATGATTTTATGGATGATATTAACGTTATTATAAGTAATCTTTTAGACTATGGATACAGCATTGGTTTAATTCCTGAAAATACTGTCACCTTCCGTGATTTGCTGGAAAGCAGAATTGTAAGTATAATAACTCCCGGGCAAAAGGAGCTTGTTCGGGGGTTTTATGAAACGGCGGCTAAAACAGGCATAGAAGTGGCGACTGACGACTTTTATAGGCTTTCACAAGCCACAAACTATATTAAAGTCAAACGAATCGAAAAAAATCTGTTTTGGCTTTCACCTTCTGATTACGGCGATTTAGAAATTACCGTTAATCTTTCTAAGCCGGAGAAAGACCCAAAGGATATAGCGTTAGCAAAAACTATAGCTCAGACAAATTACCCAAAATGCCTGTTGTGCCTTGAAAACATTGGTTTTGCGGGTAATTTGCAGCATCCTGGAAGACACAACCACCGAGTAATCCCAATAAAACTAAACAACGAAGATTGGTATTTTCAATACTCACCTTATTCTTATTACAATGAGCATTGTATTATCCTGCATAAAAACCATGTTCCAATGGCTATAACTAGGGAGACATTTGTCAGACTTTTGGACTTTTTAGACATATTTCCCCACTATTTTATCGGTTCAAACGCCGACCTACCTATCGTTGGCGGCTCAATATTAACCCATGACCATTTTCAAGGCGGTAAGCATAAATTTCCGATGGAGCTTGCGCCTATTGAGCGAAGATTTAAAAGTGATAAATATGCCGATATAAACCTTGGCGTTGTAAAATGGCCCATGTCTGTAATACGTATTACTTCAAGCCATAAAAACAGGCTTGTTGAATTATGCTGCGAAATACTAGACAAATGGAGAGAATACTCCAACGAAGACGCTGATATTTTGGCGTTTTCAGGCAAAACACCTCACAATACAATAACCCCGATTGCAAGGAAAAATTCAGTCGGCCTTTATGAGCTTGATTTAGTGCTGCGAAACAACCGTACAACCGCCCAGTTTCCAGACGGTATTTTCCATCCCCATCAAGAGCTTCACCATATCAAAAAAGAAAACATAGGGCTTATAGAGGTAATGGGGCTTGCTGTGCTTCCGGGACGCCTTGAGGCTGAAACGCTTCTTGTTAAAGATGTGTTGCTTGGCAAAATAAAACTTCCAGATGAACTTATCAAGCATAAGGACTGGATTTTATATCTTTCAGAAAAGTATCCAAACATTTCTGAAGCAACTGCTATGGACATTATTAAAGATGAAATTGGAAAGAAGTTTGAAGCCGTACTGAATGATGCAGGTGTTTATAAAAGAAATAAAAACGGGCAGAACGAGTTTGATAAATTTATAGAATTCTTAGGCTTTTCAAAAATCTAAGTAAAATTAAAAAAGGGGGAAGTAAATTGAAGGAAAGGTTTATTGAGATTTATGGAGAAAGCAACCAGCCTATCAGGTTGTTTCATTCGCCGGGAAGGGTAAACATTATCGGCGAGCATACTGATTATAACGGCGGATACGTTTTACCTACATCCCTTGAATTTGGCACGTTTGCGGCGTTTAGGCTTCGGGATG
Organism: uncultured Defluviitaleaceae bacterium; assembly: GCA_964516575.1. Classification (GTDB taxonomy): domain Bacteria; phylum Bacillota; class Clostridia; order Lachnospirales; family WRBF01; genus CAZEYG01. The sequence goes on along the minus strand of CAZEYG010000054.1, from coordinate 6,476 downwards.
ACAACATTATGCGTTTTACTTCTGAGAATTTTGAATTAAAGGTACAAATGTCTCTTGATGATATGTATTACGACAAGGCTAACGATTGGGCTAACTACCCTATTGGCATTGTTATGTGCCTTAGAGAGCTTGGTTTTACATTTGGCGGTTTTGATGTTCTCTTCAGCGGTAATATGCCAAACGGAGCCGGGCTTTCCTCATCTGCTTCCATTGAGCTGGCAATGGCCGTAGCCCTCAACACAGTGTTTAATCTTGGCATTGATATGATTTCTTTGGTTAAACTGGCGCAAAAATCAGAAAACACAATAAACGGCGTAAGCTGCGGAATAATGGATCAATTTGCAGTTGGCATGGGAAAAAAAGACATGGCTATTCTATTAAAATGTGATTCGCTGGATTACGAATATACTCCATTGAAATTAAACGGTTATAAGTTGGTTATTTGCAACACAAACAAACAGCGAAGCCTTTCTGACTCTAAATATAACGAACGGCGTAACGAATGTCAAACCGCCGTAGAAATTTTAAGGCAAAGGTTTGATATCGAAAACTTAAGCCAGTTAAAACCAAAGCAGCTTATGGATAACCTTGATATTATTACGGATAAAACGATACAAAAACGTGCAAAACATGTGGTTACGGAAAATGAACGGGTAATGAAATCTGTTGAAGCGCTTAAAAGCAATAATATTGCTGCTCTTGGTAAGCTGATGGTTGAATCCCATAACAGCTTACGGGATGACTATGACGTTACGGGCATAGAGCTTGATACAATAGTTGAGTATGCGTTAAGGCTGCCTTATGTCCTTGGAGCGAGAATGACCGGAGCAGGTTTTGGGGGATGTGCTATTGCCATCGTCGAATGTGATAAGGTTAAAGAATTTGAAAAGGAAATTACTGAAAGTTATACAAGGCGGATAGGTTATTCTCCGTCAATCTACATTGCGGAAACAGGTCACGGCGCAAGAGAAATAATATAAAATTATACATCTTATATAAACTCATATAAGCGAAAGGATTGATATTATGGCTATACTTGTTTGCGGCGGCGCCGGATATATCGGCAGCCATATGGTTCGGCTATTAATGGAAAAAGGAATACCCGTTGTTGTAGCAGACAACCTTGTTAAAGGTCATAAAGAAGCTATTGATGGGGTGACTCTTTACGTGGGAGATATCCGGGATAAAAACTTTTTAGATACAGTGTTTGAAGAAAACGAGATTGAGTCTGTAATAGATTTTGCTGCATATTCGCTTGTTGGTGAAAGCGTTATAAGCCCCCTAGATTATTTTAATAATAACGTATACGGGACAATTTGTCTGCTGGAAGTTATGGTTAAACACAACGTAAAGAATTTTGTCTTTTCATCCACAGCGGCAACCTATGGCGAGGTATTAAACATGCCGATTACAGAAGACGTAACCCCTGCTCCAAAAAATCCTTACGGCGAATCTAAGCTGATAGTTGAGCGCATATTAAAATGGTGTAATGAGGCTTATGGCTTAAAATATACTGCGCTAAGATATTTTAACGTAGCAGGAGCACATCCTTCCGGGGTTATCGGTGAGGATCATACGCCGGAAACTCATCTAATACCGATAATTGCTAATACTGCCTTAGGCAAAAGAGATAAGGTAATGATTTTCGGAAATGACTACAAAACTAATGACGGCACATGTATTCGCGATTACATACATGTAATGGATTTAGCTGATGCACACCTTCTTGCGTTAAACAGACTTGAAAAAGGCGGAGACAGCGCAATTTACAATCTAGGAAACTGTAGCGGTTTTTCCGTAAAAGAAGTAATTGATACGTTTGAAAAGGTAACAGGTGTTTTGGTCAATAAGGAAATAACAGGCAGAAGGGCTGGAGACCCGGCTGTTTTGATTGCTTCGTCGGAAAAAGCAATTCGTGAGCTTAATTGGCATCCGAAATTCGACAGCTTGGAAAAAATAATTGAAACCGCCTGGCAATGGCATAAAACTCATCCAAATGGGTACAAATTCTAATATCACACCAGTAAATCATGTGTCGAAAGGACTACACCTATCCGGCACATGATTTACCACATCAAATAAAGTAAGTTATAATTTAAACCCTTCAACCATAGCCGCAAGCACTTCAGAACGGCTGTTAAGCTCTTCAGCAACGGCCGCCGCTTCTTCGGATGAGGAAGAGCTGCTTTGAACAACCTCTGATATTTCATTTATTCCAACAGCAATATGTGAAATGCCTTCTGTCTGTTCTCTTGTAGCAACATAAATACCGCTAATTATATCAGAAACAGAATTTATATCCGATACAATTCTTTTGAGCGAATCAGCCGTTAATTGCGCCGTTTCGGTTCCTGTGTTTATTTTTGAAATTGTATCCTCAATAAGTTCGGCGGTACTTTTTGCAGCTTTTTGGCTTCTGCTTGCGAGAGAGCGAACCTCCTCGGCAACAATCGAAAAGCCTTTTCCATGTTGACCTGCTCTAGCCGCTTCGACGGCGGCGTTAAGAGCCAAAAGATTAGTCTGGAAGGCAATATCGTCAATTACTTTTATTATCTTAGAAATATTATTAGACGCTTCTTTCATTTCGTACATAGAGGTTAACATTCTTTGCATTTCATCGTTTCCGGATTTTGCGTTTTCCATTGATTTCAAGGAAAATTCATTTGCAATCTGTGATTTTTTTGCCGTATCGTTAGTCTGCTCGTTGATAGTTATAATAAGCGAGTTAAGCTCTTGAATAGAGCTTGCCTGTGAGCTTGCGCCGTTTGCAAGATTCATAGAGCCTTCGGATATTTGCCTTGCGCCGGAAAGAACGCTTTTTGACGAATCCATAATTTCATTTATTGTGCCGTGTAATGTTTTGTGTATGTTGTTAATTGAGGACTTAATTAAATCAAACTGACCCACATATTCACGGTCTATTTTTATGCGTAAATCTTCTTCGGCAATACAGTTAAGAACATGTGTTATCTCGTCAATATAAGAGCCTGTTGCTTTAACCATCGATTCCAAAGAAACCATCATCTCGGAAAACGTTCCATCATAGCTGTTGTTAATCTCAAGGTCAAACCTGCCGTTTGAAAGCTCGCTTAAAACCCGGTTAACTTCTTGGATTGGTTCGTTAATGCTTTTTAACAATTCGTTAAGCCCGTCAATAATCCTACTCCAACCGCCTGAATATGCCGATGAATTGGCTTTAATGTTTAGCTTTCCATGTGTTGCGCCGTTAATCATTTTTGTTATATCTAGGTTAAGAGCGTTTATGTTATGCTTTAACGCATCAAACTTTTCATTTACAATTACCATTTCCCCAGGATATTGCTTAAGCTCGGTAGAAAATTCGCCGTTGCCTAGGGCTCCGAACGCATCCAGCATAGTTAATATCTCGTTTACAACAAAACCAAGTAAATTATTAAAGCTATTTGCCAAAACCTTATATTCACCTTTAAAAAGGCTGTCGTCTATACGTGTACTTACTATTCCGTTGGAATAATCATCAGTAACCTTGCTGATGTTATCAATAAGTGATGAAATGGTACCCTTTACGATTAGCACTGATTTAACCAAATCCCCGAGCTCATCCCTATTCCTTTTAATATTTACATATTCAAGATTACCTTCGGCGATATTTTTCGCAATACTCTTCACTTGCTTAACGGACTTGTATATCTGTCTTAAAACAAGCCTGTTTGAAACAACGCTAACAACAATAATTAACATTAATGCTATCATCATAAAATAAAAAGAAATTTTAGACTCATTTTCAATTTCTAATCTATCTTTTTGATAATTTTTATCCAAGCTAATAAGCAAATCACTAATTGATTTTAGTAATGCCTCGTCTTTATTTGAATAATTAACTCCATAAACCAAATCAATCGCTTCTTTTTCATTGTTCATCTTCTTTTGATCTAAAGCCTGTCTTTCCAAGCTAATAAGAATTTTAAGATCGGTATTTAGAATATTAATATATTCAAGCTGAGTATGGGTTAAGCCCAGTTGCTTCATGCGGCTTATTTTTTCCTCTAAACCGGCGTTTTCCTTATTAATAATCTCTGTGTATTCATTTAAGGAGGTTTCATTCCCTGTTACTATATAGTTTCGGATTAGCTTTATCCTTTTGTCGTTTAAAACAACTATGTCTGAACCCAAAGCTTTAAACTCCAACATTTTTTCGTTTAGTATACCGTATTCTTCATAAACCACAAGAAAAAAACCAAATGCGCCTATAGTACCAAAAACTGCAATAATTATACTGATTGCAGACAGTAAGAAAGCTTTTTTAAATGTCATCTGAACATCTCCTTAATTCATTAACAAGTATTAAATACACTTAATCGCCAAATAGGCAAATAACCCTGCCTATTTGGCGATTGCTGTCACTAAAGAATAAATCACTAATTAAGCTATACACTTTACAAATTCTTCAAAAGGCATAGGCTTCGCATAATAAAAACCTTGTACTATATCACAACCAATTTCTTTTAGCATATCAATATCTGCTTTAGTTTCAACGCCTTCGGCTACGGTATGAATCGCCAGCCGCTTAGCCATTTCCATTACGCTAGATATTACAACCCGCTCTCTTTCAACGTCCTCGGCATTTTCAAAGAAGCTTCTGTCAATTTTTACAACATTAATCGGTATATCCTTTAAAAGACCAAGCGACGAATAACCTGACCCGAAGTCGTCCATAGATAGAGTAAAACCTTTCTTATGAAGGCCGTTTAATACGCTCATAAGGGTATCCTGGTTATCCAGCATAGCTGACTCTGTCAGCTCAATTTCCAATAAATGATGCGGAATTTGGTATTTATCAGCTATTTCGCAAAGATCATCCACAAAATTAATATTAAGCAAATGAAGCCTAGAGAAATTTACTGATATAACGACAGGATTTTTACCCTGGTTAAGCATGTTTCGCATAAATATACACGCTTCTTCAAACATATACATATCCAGCTTAACTACAAAGCCGTTCTTTTCAAACACCGGCACAAACTCGCCCGGCGGAATAATATTTGCTTCGTCAACCCACCAACGAGCAAGAGCCTCAGCACCTGCAATTTTTTCATTATTAAGATAATATTTAGGCTGCAAGTACATTCTGAATTCCTTTTTTTGCAAAGCTCTTTCCATCTTATTTTCTATCTCTTGCTCTAAATCGCGTGCTCTTTTAAGAGCTGTGTCATAACGCTGCATTCCGCCGTCAGGCAGCTTGTTTTGTCTTGCAGTGCGATGCGCGAAACTGACCTTTTCCAGAATAATCTGTATATCCGTTTCTTGCTTTTCTATCAGATATGCGCCGGAAACAATCTTTACCTTATGGTCTATTAAAGTTTCTATTAAAGGAAAATAAACCTTATCAAATTCGACTCTTTTAGATTTAATATCATCAAATGACTTGCATTCAAAAAGCAGAATAAACCTATCTCCATAAATATGTCCGTAACATTCTGTTTGTTTGTTTATTATGGCGTGTAATGCTTTTGCAGTTGCCTGAATTATTTTATCGCCAATAGAAAAACCGTATAACTCGTTCAAAAAGTCAAGGTTATCCACCGACAAACGAATAACTGCATACGACCGGTCTTGGTTTTTCGTTGGATAACATCAAATAAAATATAGAACTTAAAAACAATATAATTATTAATAACGACAAGGATACTGTGCTAAGCATGATTCTGCTTGTGCCCTTAGTTACTATATCGTATGGCGCAACAGAGCAAATATACCAGTCGTTTATGCCTAAAGGAGAGTAATGCACAAGCCTTTTTTGGTTGTCAAATATATACATTGACTGCCCTGATTTTCCGCTCTTAATATTATTCATTAATGTTTCATAATCATCATACCCGATAATATAAGCAGAGCCTAATGCATCAAAAATATTGCTAACCGGGGTAAAGTTATCGCTTTTAGTATGAGCTATAACATCCCCCTGCGTATTACAAATATAAGAATAACCGACACCACCAAAAGACGGAAAAAAGAGTTGGCTAAGCATTTCCGTTTCATAAGTTCCTATAAGGATAGAAGAAACCTTGCCATTTCTAATATACGGCACTGATATAGCAACAATTTCAACATCATCGACAGCAGAATTTATCGGGCCTGTAATAGCCACATTCCCTTCAAGAGCTGCTGTAAAATATGGCTTATTGGATATGTCTAATACCTCATTATTACTTGTAAGAGCTCTCCCCGTCGCATCAGAAATATAAACACGCTTAAAATTACTCCGAATGGTAGCATCGTTTAAAAAACTATAGACTACGTTTCTGTCGTCTAAATAAGGCTGTATATATCTCATTAAGTTTGTGACAGTTGAAATAGCAGCAATTTCGCTGTCAATTTTTGATAAAAAGGTAAGCTTTTGTTGAAGCATAACTTCCTCAAGCGTATCATAGGTTAGTTTCTCCAAATCACCAGCACGATCCGTATTAAATATATGAAGCCCAACAGCAACAATAATT
>CAZEYG010000053.1:0-9316 GCA_964516575.1 uncultured Defluviitaleaceae bacterium | reverse complement strand
TAAGACCGTCATAGGTTAAAACAATTTTCTTTTCTGCCATTGCTATAATCCCCTTTAGGAAAAAATAAATAACTATTAAAAAATTATATAGTATGCAAACTGTAATGTCAACTTTAACGGAAGAATAGCATCTTCCTCAAAAAAACCGCCCATATCAGAGCGGTTTAGGTTTAATTATACAAATGACAAGATACCGTATGTGAATCACTTATTCTTGTAATCTCCGGCATAACCTTAAAGCATTTATCTGTAACCTTGCAACATCTTGTGTGGAAGGCGCAGCCTGCCGGTGGGTTTGATGGAGAGGGCAAATCACCTTGCAAAATTATAGTCTTTTTCTTGTTTTCCGGGTCAAGGCTTGGTATTGCTGATAACAGCGCCTCTGTATATGGGTGTTTTTGATTCCTGAATATGTCGTCTTTTGTACCCATCTCAACTATCCTACCTAAATACATAACACCTACCCTGTCACACATATACTCAATAACACTCAAGTCATGGGATATAAACAAATAGGTAAGCTCAAACTGTTTTTGCAAATCAATCATTAGGTTTATAACCTGTGACTGAATAGAAACATCCAACGCCGAAACAGCTTCGTCTAATATTATGCATTTAGGATTAACGGCAAGTGCCCTTGCTATACCAATTCTTTGGCGTTGACCACCGGAAAACTCATGAGGGTATCTTTTTGAATACCGCTTATCCAGCCCAACAACCTCCATAAGATGCTCAATTCTTTCTAACCGCTCCTTTGGAGTGCCTATACCATGAATTGTAAGGGGGTCGGTAAGTGTTCGTTCAACAGTCATTCTTGGATTCAGTGAGGCATATGGGTCTTGAAAAACCATTTGGATGTTTCGCCTAAAGCCCTTCATATCTTTGGAAGGAAGGCTTGTAATGTCTTTGTTTTCAAATAATAGCTGCCCGGCTGTTTCCTTATACAGCTTAATAATAAGCCTTGCAACCGTTGACTTGCCACAACCTGACTCACCTACAAGACCAAAAGTCTCTCCTTTATTAATACTAAAGTTCACACCATCAACAGCTTTAACAACAGTTTTTTTACCCTTTATAGGAAAGTGCTTTTTTAAGTCTTTAACTTCAATTAACATAACTGCACCTCCTTTCATGCGATAATTGTTTCGTTTTGCCTAAGTAGGCATCTACAATAATGCCCTTCTGCTACCTCAATAATTTCCGGCTTAACAGTTTTACATTCGGCCTTAGAAGACGTGCATCTAGGCTCAAAGCGGCAGCCATCCAATCTGTCGGCTGGATGAGGCACAGTACCGTCAATGTATGTAAGCCTCTTGTGGGACATACCGATTTTTGGTATACATTCAATAAGGCTTGAAGTATACGGATGCAACGGCTCTTTAAATATTTTGCTTACGCTAGCTTGTTCTACTATTTGACTGGAATACATAACCATAACCTTTTGGCAAAGCTCTGCTATTACGCCAAGGTTATGGCTAATGAATAATACAGCCATGTCGTTTTCTCTTGCCAGCTCTTCAATCAGCTTTAGAATTTGTGCTTGAATTGTAACGTCAAGAGCAGTTGTTGGCTCGTCGGCGATAAGTATTTTTGGCTTTAAGGCTATCGCTAGGGCAATCATAACACGCTGGCGCATTCCGCCAGAAAGCTGGTGTGGATATTCTTTTACTATTTCTTTAGCCCGGGGAATCCCAACTCTATCCAAAAGCTCAATAACCCGCTTATTAATCTCTTCCTTCGACAAGGCAGTATGGTTTTTGAATACCTCACCTATTTGGTCGCCTATTGTGAATACAGGGTTCAGAGAAGTCATAGGCTCTTGAAATATCATTGATATATCCTTGCCTCTAATACCAACCATTTGCTTATCTGAAAGAGTAAGCAAATCCTTTCCTTCAAACAATACCTTACCGCTGTCAATTCTGCTGTTATGCCTAGGTAAAAGACGCATAATTGTAAACGATGATACGCTTTTACCGCTTCCTGACTCACCTACAAGCCCTACTACCTCGCCTTTATTGATGTTAAATGAAACGTCACGAACTGCAGTAACATATCCTAACTCGGTTTTAAAGGATGTAGTCAGGTTTTCTACTTTTAAAATAGGATCAGTAATATGTTGTGAATTCATAATTACCCCTCATCTTAATCAAGTTTGCCCCGAAGGGCGGGTATTTCTGCCTTAATTCTGCAATGGGGTTGGAGGAGGCCATAACAGAACAAGCCAAAATTACCCTTTCTATACTATTGCTGTGATTTTTCTGCAGTAACTTTAAGAGCCTTATCCATGGCAGTTACGATTTTTTCAATGACAACCTCGTCATGGGCAAGGGATATAGCGTGGTGAGCAAGTGGTTTATTAAAAACATAGAAACCTTGCTCCAGCATAACGTTAGCGAAATTAGCACAGTTTGTTGCGTTACTTCCAGCGGCATCTCTGTAGTTTTGAACATCATCGGCAAAGTACCATTGAAGATGTCCGCCACGGCCGTTTAATATAGCATGAACACCATATTTTTTTGCGCTGGCTTCAAATTTTTCTTTCAGATATAAGGTTCTTTTATCTATTGTTTCACGGATAGTTCCGTCCGCAAGCATTTCCATAGCGGCTAAACCGGCAGCTACCGTATAAACATGGCCGTTAAATGTTCCGACGTAAGTGGTTTTACCGCCGACTGGAGAGGAAGCGTCCATAACTTCTGCCTTACCTGAAACAGCCGCTAACACATGACCGTTACCGATTGCTTTTCCAAATATGGATAAATCGGGGGTTACGTTAAAATGCTTTTGGCAACTGTTGTCAGGCACTCTAAAGCCAGTCAGAAGCTCATCGAAAACAAGGAGTATAGACAATTCATCACATATTTTTCTAAGCCCGGCCAAATATCCCGGCTGTGACTCAATGAACCCAACATCAATCATAACCGGCTCAAGTATAAGCGCTGCAATTCTGTCTTTATTTTCTGTAAGGAGTCTTCTTGCAATATCTAGGTTGTTGAACGGAATTATCAAGGCTGATTCCACCGAATGCTTATCAAGACCGCCGTTACCGGGAACGCTGTTCGGTTTGTTTACGTCACCAACGTCTGCAAGGCTCGGAAATGTACTGACGTTTACATGGTCACACCAGCCGTTGTAACATCCTTCTATGAGAGCAAAGTCGTTTTTGCCGGTATACCCTCTGGCGATTTGGGTAACGTGAATGATAGCCTCTGTTCCAGTGTTTGTAAAGCGCACTCTATCGGCAGGAATAATCTTAAGGAAGGCTTCCGCTGCTTTAACCGCAAGCTCTGTTTCTGTGCCCGTTGAAAGACCGCTGCATTCTTCAAGATAACCTCTATATTTATTCTGGAATTCCTCGTTGTCGTAACCGAACATTATTGCGCCGTTGCCGCAAATAAGGTCAATGTATTCGTTGCCGTCTACGTCGTAAAGATAGGGGCCTTTGCCTGATTTAAAATATATTGGGTGAGGCATTCTAAACCTAGTATTGGAATGAACGCCTGCTGTAACGCTTTTTAGGGCTCTTTCGTATAATTGCTTTGATTTTTCCATAACAAATCTAATCCTTTCAATACATTGTCTGTTAATCTTCGTTATATAACGCTTAAAAACTGTTTAACAGTGTTAGCGCTGTGCATATTGCCATACAAATAGTCAATAAACTTAGGGAACTCTTCTTTATTAACCTTAGAGTATACGTCATAAACCGTTTCATTGCCCCGCCAATAGCCGTATATAAACGTCTTTCTAAGAGGATGTGATATAAATCTCATCTTTGAGCTTATAGCCGCTTCGTCCATAAAGGCGTATTCCGCAAACATCCTTTTAACTTCCTCGGGGTTTTTGTTTTCCTCGTGCAGCATATGTGCGCCGATATAAGAAGCTGTGCTCTTTATCGCTTGAAGCACTACAGCAATTTCGTCATCGATGGTTGAATACCAGTTTATAAAATTCGCGGCGTTGTCACCTATTCCCTCGAAAATCGGGCTGCTGGCAGTGTTCGTGAACACAAGAGCGGCGTCGGCCGGAATGCTTCCTTCCTTGACCCTGTTCCGGCGGATTTCCATATGAGCAGTATGTCCTGGGAAGGTTTCATGGGTAACAAGATGTTTCAGCTCCTCATATGTATAAAACAAATCGCCGTTAATAAACATAACTCCGCCAAGAAAATCAATATATCCGCCGTAAGCAACGTCGTATACAACATTAGCTCGAATATTTACATCAGCCATTTCCTTCATACCGAAATCAATCGTATCAGCCTTACATTTCACGATATAATCATTAAGTACATCTTGCAAATCCTTTTTATCAACGTGCCTGTCATGTTTCCATTTTTCTATCTTTGTTCTTAAGCAATTGCCGCCGTAGTTTTTATAACTAAGCAGCGCATCCAGCTTTTTGTGCAGCTTTGTCTGCTGGGCTTTTGTTATTGGGTTTGGATCTACTTGCAAAAGGTTTTGAACCATATAACGATAACTTTCTTCCTTGCCGTCAAGAACCCAGTCCCCCAAAAGAATAACTGAGCTTATTTGCTCCGCCATATAGTTTCGGCGGACATCGTTTTCAATAGTAAGATAACCGTTGTATATTTCTTTAAGCTGTTGCCTTGCCTGTTGCCAGCTTTCTATGGGAGCGGTATTAAAATCACCCATTATTACAGGAATAAGCCCTTCCGATGAAAATGAGGATTCACTGTCGGAGGTTTTTTCCCTATACATTTTATCCATAGCCAGCACAACTTCTACATATTGTCCGGCCAGCTTAAAATCCTTATCACAATAAGTTAACACATGAACACCCCTTTACCACAAGCCGCACATCTACTTACAAGGCTTTGCTTCAGCCATATCTCCAATCATGAACGTAAAATCACCTGCATGTATAGTGTTTACAGCGCCTCTCATAAGAATAATGAAATTCCTTTCACAAGGCGCTTTCATATCTTCAAGAAGCTCAAAGGTTTTTGGGTTGTAGACCTTACCGATAGTAACCTTACCCTCAACAACCGTATTCATTTGCTCGAAGCTAAGAGCTGGAACAAACAAACCGCCGTGATGTGGGCTTACATAATGGATATGGTCGATAACAATCTGATCATCACGTTTCTCAACCTCACCTTTAATTACCTTACTATATCTAAGCATATTCAAAATGCCTTTTACGCCTTTTTCAATATAACTTTCTTTGTTAACGCCGCCGCCGCATTCTATCGTTACGCATTTAATACCTAGGGGCGCCGCAAAGGTTGAGGTTGTGCCGGTATAAGGCGTTTTTGGAGTATAAAGGAGCTTTGACAAAAACGCTCTGGACAGGCCTTCGTCATTTGTTATGTAAACGTAATCAACCTCCGGGTCTTGCCCGCCGGCATGGACATCTATGTAATAATCAAGGCCAGTTATAAATTTATCCGCCATAACACGAGATTGGATTTCAGTTATAGTGCCGTCATAACTGCCGGGGAAAACTCTGTTCATGTTTGTTCTGTCAAGAGGTGTGTTTCTTTTGGTGTCCTCAAAGCTAAGCGGGTTGGCAAGGGGCATTATTTTAACCGTACCTGTAATGTCTTCGTTCTTTAGTATTTCATAAACTCGTCTTAAAATCTCAACGCCGATTGTTTCATCCCCGTGTACGGAAGCGGAAAGCCCAACAACAGCGCCGTTGCCGTCGCCCATCTCATGAACCGGCAAACTAAGCTCAAGGCCGTTTGCAAGATAACACACAGGTAATTCATAATATTTATAATTTGACATAACATTCATCCTTTCTTATTATGTAGTTTATATATTTTACCGGCTATTATTTTCTGCTTAATTTAGGGTCTGTTACATCCCTTAACCCGTTGCCGAAAAGGTTAAAGCCCAAAACGGTAATCATAATCGCAAGCCCCGGATAAATTGACAAATAAGGCGTATCTCTAATAAATTTAAGCCCAAAGGAAAGGGTTGAGCCCCAGCTTGCCGTTGGCGGCTGAACGCCTAAGCCTAAAAAGCTAAGGGTTGATTCGCTTATTATGGCTGTTCCTAAGCCTTGAGTTGCAATAACTATAACGGGCGCAAGACAGTTAGGTAATATATAAGAAAACAGTATCCTAAAATTACTTGCACCAGTAGTTATGGCGGCCAAAACATATTCTTCTTCCTTTATCGCCAAAACACTGGAGCGAACAACTCTTGCATACCGTGTCCAATATACTAAGCCAAGAGCTATCATTACGCTGTTTACACTAGGGCCTAAAGCGGCAACAAAGGCAATCGCCAGAAGTATTAACGGAAACGCCAAAAATATATCAACTAGGCCCATTATAATTCTATCAACAGCGCCGCCATAAAAACCGGAAATAAGACCCATTGTTACTCCTATTGAAGCTGCAATACCTACGGCTATAGTACCTACCTTAAGCGAAACCCTTGCTCCATAAATGATTCTTGTAAGTAAATCTCGGCCAAACTGGTCAGTGCCTAAAAGATGACCATTACCCGGCGGCAGCAATCTTTTACTCATATCCATTATATAAGGGTCATAGGGTGAAATTTTGGTTGCAAGCAAAGCACATATAATAATTATAATTACTATACAGCCGCCTATAAGCGCAGATTTATTGTTTAACAAACGCTTTATAAATAATTTACTCATAAGCTCACCTCTAATGCCTTATTTTAGGGTTAATTACAGTATACAGCAAATCAACCAAAAGGTTTATTATGGAAAAGGAAAAAGCTAAAAACACAACTCCTCCTTGAACCATCGGATAATCTCTTTGTGATATAGCTGAAACAACTACTCTGCCTACCCCCGGCCAAGCAAAAACTGTTTCCGTAATAATAGAATTACCGATAAGCAGACCAAACTCTAACCCTACTATCGTAACAATCGGCAGAAGAGCGTTTCTAAACGCATGTTTCATAATTACTTTACCCTCAACAGTTCCTTTGGCTCTTGCCGTTCTTATGTAATCACTGTCTAAAACCTCAAGCATAGCCGAACGAACCATACGTGAAATAATTGCAGAACCAACAATACCCATAGCCAGCGCAGGTAATAAAATCTTTTTCAAACTCTCAATTAACACTGTAGCTTTTCCTGTTGTAAAAAGTATTTTTGCAGCCTGAATTAACGATTCGCCGCGCCCAAATGAAGGAAGCCAGCCTAATTCAACCGAAAACGCAAGAATTAACAATACACCAATCCAAAAAACCGGCATGGAAATACCAATCTGTGCAAAAGCCATGCTTGTATAATCTATCCATGTATTTTGTTTTATTGCGGATATTACACCAAGAGGAACGGCTATCAGCAAGGATATTAAAAGCGCTACGGTGGTTAGCTCCAGCGTCGCCGGGAAAGTTTCAATAAGAACCTTAGAAACAGGCTGATTCAAAAATATTGAATCCCCAAGATTAAACGTAAACATGTTTTTCAGAAAAACACCTAACTGCACAAATATATTTTTATCAAGCCCCAATATTGCCCGTATCCGTTCAATCTCTTCAGGAGTAGCGTCCTGGCCAAGCATAACTCTTGCAGGGTCGCCGGGAATCATTCGCATGATAAAAAATACCAGTATAGCTATCCCTATAAGCACGGGTATAATTTGTAACAATCGCTTGCCAATGTACTTTATCATGTGTCCTCCTTAAACTTACCAACCTGGCAAAAGCCGCAGTTGAAAATATAAATATTTGTAGATTTGCCGGCAAAGGAGGTTATCCTTTGCCGGCAAGCTTGTAAAGTAAATGAGCTGATTAATTGCCAACCTTAGCGTTTCTCATGTTATAAATCTGACCGCCCGGATGTGGGGTAAAGCCTTCCAACTTTTTGTTGCTCATAGCAACGTAACCCTGGAACACCATAGTTTTCCACATAACCTCGTCGTTAATGATTTTAGCGGCTTTCTGATACTCAACCTTTCTTTCATCAATAGTTGTTTTTGAACGGCCGTTTTCTAAAGCCAAGTCAAGCTCCGGATAGGAGTATTTGCCGTAGTTTTGGCCGCCGCCTGTATGGAACTGAATGTATAAACCTCTATCCGGGTCATTGATGTTAAGCAGGCCGATGATAGCTACTTCATATTGACCAGCTTCCATGTTTTTGCTGAATGTTAGCCACTCAAAGCTGTTGATTGTAGCGTCGATGCCGTTAGACATAAACGTGTTTTGGATGAACTCAATAGCCTGCATTCTGTTAGGATCCTCAGTATGAGTTGAAAGATTGATAGTTATTTTCTTTCCGTCCTTTTCAACAAACCCGTCGTTGTTTGTGTCTGTATAACCTGCATCGGCAAGAATTTGTTTTGCTTTTTCAGGATTGTATTCGTAGTATTTAAGGTTCGGGTCAAATGCCCAAGAAGCAGGGAGAATAGGGCCGTTTGCAACTTGGTCCATGCCTGCATAAATCTGTGTGGCAATGGATTCAGTGTCGATAAGGTGTGCAAGGGCTACTCTTAAGTTTTTGTCCTTTAATGTTTCAGATTGGTGATTAAAGTTAACAAATGTAAGACCAAGTCCGCTTGTTTTGAAGAAGTTTACTTTGTCGCCGCTGCTCATTCTGTTAACGTCAGGTGGGGACATTGGTGAATGAACGAAATCTACGTCGCCGGCTTCTAACGCCGCAACTCTTGTAGTGTTGTCCGGGATAGTGTAGATTTCAACATTTGGTGTTTGGGGAGCGCCTAAGAAGCATTCTTCAAAAGCAGCTAATTTAATAACGCTGTTTTTATTCCATGATACAAACTTGTAGGGGCCTGTACCGATTGGGTTTTCGCCGTTAACCTTGTCGGATGAACCGTTTTTAACTATTTTGTATTCCATATAACTTAAAAGCGGAGCATAAGGAGCTTTGAGTTTAAACTCTACGGTATGGTCGTCGGGAGTGTTTATAACCTCAATGCTGTCGTATCTTGCTCTTGAGTTTGAGCCAAAGTCAGGCTTTAATGTAGTTTCAAAAGTAAACTTAACGTCTGCTGATGTAAAAGGTGTACCATCATGCCACTTTACGTCCTTTTTCAGCTTAAAGATGTATGTAGTAGGATCAGGTATTTCCCAGCTTTCTGCTAAACATGGAACAGGGTTAAGATTTTCATCAAGCTCAATAAGACCAGAATATACAAGCTCAGCGAACCTAACGCCTGAGGTATTGGTCATTAAACGCGGATCAAGAGTGTTAGGATCTACGTCGAGGCCGATTTTAAGAGTGTCTTTATAGCTTGCTGTTTGGGCAGGAGCCGCAGAGGTTTCTGATTTTGTTTCTGATTTTGCTTCTTCTTTAGTCGACTCTGATTTAGCCGGTTCTTTTGAACCGCCGCCGCAAGCAG
>CAZEYG010000052.1:0-9325 GCA_964516575.1 uncultured Defluviitaleaceae bacterium | reverse complement strand
TGACCTAGCAGAGCATTTCCATTTCAGCGTAACATACATATCCCGTATGTTTGTTAGGGACAAGGGTATTACAATCAATACGTTTATTAACCAGTACCGCATTAAAAAAGCCGTAGAACTGATTCAAACCTCTAACCTGCCGGTTAAGCGGATTGCAAAGCTAGTAGGGTATAACAACACGTCTCATTTCAACCGGATGATTAAACAAATAACAAATAAATCTCCTGCTGATTTCAGAAAATAATATACCGGTGATTATTATGAAAATATTAGACTTAAAAGATATTGTTTCAGAGAGCTTCCGAAAAGAATTACAGGACTCCTTTGCCTATGCCACAGGTATGGGTGTTGTTTTTACAGACAGGGAAGGCAGTCATATCGGCTTAGGAAGTAATTTCTGCGATTTTTGTGCCACTGTAAACTCTACTTATGAAGGGTCCCGCTGCTGCCAGCTTTCTAATTTTCATGCTACAAAGGTGGCGCTTGAAACTAAAAAACCGTATATTTATATTTGTCATGCGGGGCTTATTGATATTGAAATACCTATTATCGTTGAAGGTCAACACGTTGGCTCGATTATGGCGGGGCAAATACGCTGTACGGATATGGACAAATATATGCATACCCAAAGCCATGTTAAATACGACTGGTCTAAGGATAAAAATCTTCGCAAGTTATTTAAAAAAATACCGCAATACTCTTCCCAGCAAATTACCGCTACAGCTACGGCATTGTTTAGTCTTAGTAACTATATATTACAAAAATATGTTTCAAGTGTTATGCAGGAGGATCTGGCAAGAAAGCAGCAGCTTCTTATGGAAAGCGAAAAGAAGCAAATGGAGCTTGCACACCAATTAAAAATTGCCGAGCTGGACGCTCTTCAAAAGCAGGTTAATCCTCATTTTATATTTAACGTTATAAGCTCTGCTTCACGGCTTATATCTCTTGAAGAAACGGAGAAAGCAAAAGAGCTGCTTTTTCTTTTTGCAAACATGTTGCGTTATACGCTTAACAATACAAGAACCTCCGTTTCCTTACAACAGGAAATAGACTATATTATCCAATATTTGTCTATACATGAAATAAGATTTAAGGGCAGAATCTCCTTTGAGATTATAACGGAGCTTGAAAACCCCAACATAAGCATACCGTTTTTTTCATTACAACCTCTTGTTGAAAACTGTATTGAGCACGGGCTCTCAGATTTAAACAAAGGCGGCAAAATAATCTTTACCTGTATGCAGAAAAGTAGCGTTTATATAATATCAATTGAAGACAACGGCAAAGGTATGTCGCCGGAAAAGCTAAAGGAATTAAACGATGATATTGCTCTTAACAGGCAACATGGGAAGCAGGAGCACATAGGCGTCTACAATACATATAAAAGACTAAAGCTGTTTTTTGAGGATAAGGTTACGTTCTTAATCCAAAGCAAAGAAGGGGAAGGCACAAAAATTGTTATTACAATAGATACGGAATAAGGCATGGAATAATATACGGAACAGGAAACAAGCGAGACCCTGCTAAAGAGGGTCTCGCCGTTTTTTTATCTCCGAATTGCTGGGTTTATCAAAAAGCTCTTCCATATTAACCTTATGAATATCCTTTATAACCGTGCATTTAACGGCAGAACCGCTTTCGTCGGAAGAAAAGCCTTTTCGTATCATGGTTGGAGTAAAAAGGTTCGGATGGAAATAAAGCCGTGTGTAACATATAGGCGTGTCGTCAAAGGTGTAGAATATTTCACGCCAGGTTAGTATGGGCGTATCTACAGGCAAGGAAAACGACTTAGCCAAAAACTCATCTGTTTTATCCGCCTCAAACATGACTAAGGAATGAGCGATAATTTCGCCGGTATATTCTTCGATAAATGCAAACATATCAGGTTTTGGTAAGTTTTCAGGCGGAAACTTTCCGTTAAAAAACGACGCTTTTATATAGATAGATGTTGTACAAGCTGGAACACCGCCTGCACACATGATTTCATTGTAGATAAGGTATTTATCTTTTGGTATAAACGGCAAATCAATTTTTTCTACCTTGGAATAGGAATGAATCATTTCGGTTTTATATCCGCTTTTCTCCAGTATGTTAAAAAAGTTAAGGCTTGTATCAATTCTGTATTTTGTGTCCATAGCGCTTTCCATTATGATGTTTCCGCTGCCGTGGCGCTTGCATATTATTCCTTGCAGCGTAAGCTCCGCAAGAGCTTCTCTGACAGTGTTTTTACTGACGTTAAGCAGCTTCGCTAAATGATCCTCTGAAGGTAACGTACCAACAAATTCCTTGGTTTTTATCTTTTCCATTATAAAAGCCGACACCTTAGTGTAAAGAGGCTTGTTTCTAACAAGTAACATCTATAAAACTCCTATTCGTTTGCATAAAAATAAATAAAATTGTAGCATATCCAATAAAAATTGTCATTAAAATTTTTAAAACCAGCTTTATTAAGAACCGGTTGTTTTAGACAGGAGTAATATTCAGGCAGATAAGGAGGTGTCTTTTTTTGTTGAAACGTCTGTAATCCTGTATACAAAACCTCTAGGCTTTGATATAATCGGAAAAAGATATAATAGGAAACATAGGGAAGTATAGGAAGTATAGAAATGACGGAAGGACAGAAAAGCCGTTATGAACTACATATTCAGAAAGTCGGAAGATTCAGACATCTCCTCTATTATGCAGATAATTAATGAGGCTAAGGAATACCTTAAGGCAAACGGCGTAGATCAATGGCAGGACGGGTATCCCAACGCCGAAGTGATTGAAGGGGATATTAAAAAAGGTATAAGTTATGTTGCGCTATTGGAAGGTAAAATAGTGGGGACGGTTGTTTTGTCCTTTGAGCCGGAGGAAAGTTACTTAAACGTAATCGGCGGATGTTGGAAAAAAGAAGGCTCTTACGGCACAATTCACCGTATTGCAGTCAACGGCTTATTCAGAGGAACCGGGCTTTCTGCCTTTATTATGGAAAAGGCCGAAAGACTTTGCGCTGAAAAAGGTGTTTACATATTAAGAACGGATACGCACAAGGACAATACGGCCATGAATAAAATGCTAACAGGCAGAGGTTTTGAATATTGCGGGATAATTCAGCTATGTTACGGCGGCGGCGAACGGCGGGCCTATAAAAAATTGCTAAAGGAGAATAAGAAAATTTTATGACGGATAAACCAAACACAGCGCTGAAAAAGGCGATCACTCTTTATTTTGTAATAATGGCTCTGTCGGCTCTAGGTCTTGGGCTAAGCGATACGGTTTTTTCAAATTATTTTAAAGAGGTATATAATATTACGGCTTTTCAACGGGGGCTTATTGAATTTCCCCGGGAAATGCCCGGGGTTTTATGCATGGCGGTTGTAGCGTCTCTGTCGTTTTTAGGGGATATAAGGGCGGCTATAATCGCACAGCTTTTGTCTTTTATCGGGATATTGGCTCTTGGGTTGTTTACGCCGCTTTTTGGCATTATGCTTGTGTTTTTGTTTATTAATTCAATGGGAATGCACTTGTTTTTTCCGTTGCAAGATAGTATAGGCATGTCATTAATTGAGGACGAAGCAGCTTTCGGCAAACGGATGGGTCAATATAAAAGCGTAAACATTGGGTTTGGTATGCTTGCAAGCTGCCTAGTTTTTTTCGGCTTTAAAAGCGGGTTTTTTACGTTTGCAACGGAGGTTAAGCCCATATTTTTAATAAGCTCAGTGTTTTTTTTGATAGTAGCCGTGTTACTTGTATTCATGCAGCGGATTATAAAAACGCCGATTGTGCGTGAAAGAAAAAGATTTATTTTTCGTAAGGAATATAAGTATTATTATACCCTTGCGGTTATGTTTGGCGTACAAAAGCAGATTATGACGGTTTTTGGCCCTTGGGTGCTTATTGATATGTTAAACCAAAAAGCCGATAACTTGGCGGTTCTAGTAATTATCGGCTCTTTTTTGGGGATGTTTTTCGTCAGCTTTCTTGGCAGATGTGTAGATAAATACGGCATTCGGGTGATTATGTTTGCGGATGCGCTGTCGTTTATAGTTGTTTATATGTCTTACGGAGTCTTAAGCGCCGGGTTTGCAACAGGAGCCCTTGCAATCGTAGGTCTGCCGGTTATAATTGCTTCAGTGCTTTTTGTTTTGGATAGGCTTTCGATGCAGATAGGTATTATTAAAACCATATACCTTCGCTCTATAGCCGTTGATAAATCGGATATTATGCCTACTCTTTCGCTGGGTTTAAGCCTTGACCATATAGTGTCCATAATAAGTGCATATGTGGGTGGGGTAGTATGGAGTGTTTATGGCCCACAATACATATTTTTTCTTGCGGCTTCATTATCTCTTGTAAACCTTTTTGTTGCTTTTAAGGTTAAAAACCCTATATCAGAGCAGCAATAGTGTTTATTTCATGATCCGTGGGGTTTATGTCCCTATAAGCATCCAACAGCTTTTTAGCCGCTTCCTTATTACCTGAATTAATCATTTTCATAATATTGCTTTTTACCGCAGCCGCATAACTCTCAAATTCTGTTTGAGCTTGCGGCTTTTTATGCTGCTCCTGTAAAAGCTGTATATATGCTGCAACAGGAGCACGCATAAGCTCGTAACATTCAACTGCAAGGTGAAGATAATTCTTTGCGCCTTTAACATCGGAGTTATCAAGAAGCAGCGAAGCTTTATTAAAATAATAGGAAAACCTTAATGACCTTGGTATAAGAAGTATACCGGTATCGGATAAAACATCAGGCTTATATATGGACTCCAAATATTTAAAGCTCCACATACCATAAAGCTTAAGCATTGCGCTCATATCGCCGCTTAATGGGGCCGAAGAATGTTCGTTAACGCCGCACGCAACAGCCAGCGCCGTTTCACTAAAAGCAGCCTGATAAAAAAATCCTTTAGGAGTATTGTAGAAATCTTTGTCTCCAACCTTTTTTAAATAATCTGCAACAGATGAAATACAGTTTGTATATTTCGTAACACAGGTAATAATCAGCTTTCTCATGTCCTCAATATCCAGCTTTTCAAACACAGGTGATAAATCAAACATATTTTCAAGCGCTATATATAAAACATCCGGGAGATATGGTATTTCATCGAGGCTTTTTCCAGCGTAGTCTGCTAAAATGTCTAAAACCTTACGGCTTTTAGTGTAGTGATAGTAACGCAGATGAAGAAGCATGGCGTAGCTGTCGGTTTTTGGGCTTAACGGCTTGTAGTTGTAAAACGCCTTGCATATTTCATTGGTGTCCTGATCGGCGGCAATTAAATCTTCAACAGCGTTTATAACAAGCTGGGTGTTTTGTGGGGCAGTAGATTTTACTTTGTTATAAAGCTCCGGAAAACAATCAAACAAGCGGCCTTCGGTTATTATTGACAAGGTAGCTCCTATTACCTGAGCCGGGTCAACCACCGACATAACATTAAAATCAAACCTGCTTATAAAAGCATAAGCTGTTTCATACTGACCCATTGCATTAGCGCTGCTTGAGGCTGCCAGCGAAAGCCTGCTGTAGCAAAAGGGGTTTCCCAAATATAGTTCCTTAAAATAAACATCAGGAGAAGTTAGATTACCGGATAAATATGCATCATAGAGCTTATAACATTCGGCAGCGGTTTTGCAGCAGCTTTCTCTTTCCTTTAAAGCGTCGTAAGCCATACTTATTGAATAGAGAGTGTCAATGTCACTGACAAACATATTTGACTTTTTAGACATATACTTGCCGCAAATATCAATTATTTCCCTAAACTTATCCTGAGCCAAAAGAACGTAACCTAATGTTGAATAAGCTGCCGCTGTGTAATACCTTCCTCCATCCTCATTTTCGGCCTGCTTTAGAGTTTTATAGCAAAACTTCTCAGCGTTTTCAAACTCCTTGCCAAATATATATTGCAGAGTAATATGCCACGTGATTCTTATATCATCCTTAAATTCTTCATGCTCCTTGAGTAAAAGAGTTATGTTCCGGTTATGCTTTTTTTCTCTTAGGCCGTTGCCGTCGTTATGCATATACCCGGTATGGTTAAGGTAAGTATTAAGGGATTTTATAGGCTCCAATGCATATATAGACTCGTGGATTCTTCCTGTAAACTCAATGCCTTCATACATTTTAAATACACGGACACAATTAACTATGCCGTAATCACGGCAATTTACATCATAAAAGTTTCTGACTATAAGATTAACGCATTTATATTTTTCAGATTCCTTGCTGTTTAAAAAATCAATAAGCTCATCGGCATTAAAAAGAACCTCATCAGCATCAATATGCATGTACCATTTGCCGGTTGCTTTTTTAAGGGTAGAGTTTCTTGCAGCGGCGAAGTCGTCCTTCCATTCAAAAAAGAACACGTTGTCTGTATACTCTTTGGCGATACTAACTGTATTGTCAGTAGAACCTGTATCTGCAATTATAAGCTCGCTTGAAGTTTTGTTTAATAGGGGTTTAAGCGCTTCAAGACAGCTTCTTAAATTATGCTCCTCGTTTTTTACAATCAAACCTATGGAAAGGGTTAGTTGCTTGTCTGACGGGCGGTTTTGGCTGCTTTTCATAAAAATGCTCCTTTTGATTTTTTAATACGGAGGAATTTAATTTCCTCTGACTTATGGGGTAATATCTTATTGGGATAATATAATTATATCAGTTATAATTATTTTTAAGCAACACCTTGTTTTTAAAATTTGCCTATGGTAACATTAAGGAAATAATATCATAGGAATGTGAGTACAAATGGGTGATGTTTTTAAGGAACAAATAATTAAAAAGGTTCAAACCACAAAGGAGCTTTTGCTTAAAGCGGCTGTAATTTTAGCGGCAGTATTAATTGCTTTGGTTCTTAGCAGTATTAAAATAGTGCTGGGCTTTTTTCCTGTTGTTGTATTAGTGCTGGGTTTTTTAACGTACTATCTGCTTTCTTTTTTTAATATGGAATACGAGTATATTCTAACAAACGGCGAGCTGGATATTGACGTTATTTATAACCGCTCAAGAAGGAAAAGGGTTTTTTCTGGTATGGCTAAAGACTTTGAGCTTTTTGGAAAGGCTGATTCTAAAGGCTTCGGCGGCGAGGGGGGCATGGTTCTAAAAAACTATGCAAGCGGTCGTAAGGCGTCTGAAACATACGCTTTTATTGCTATGATTGCAGGCAAAAAAACAAAGGTTATAATTGAGCCTAACGAAGAAATGACAAAAATGCTTTTAACATTTATACCGTCTAGAAAAATTATTAAGTAATAATGCTTTAATGGCTTATATAAACACATATGAAGCAAAAGACAATAGGGGAGTGTTTTAACCAATGAATAAATTTGAAAAAGAAGGCTTAACCTTTGATGATGTATTATTAGTGCCTGCCGAATCCGATGTGCTTCCGCACCAGGCTGATTTATCAACAAATTTAACCAAAGAAGTAAGGCTGAATTCGCCTATTATGAGCGCCGGCATGGATACTGTTACTAAATCCAAGATGGCTATAGCTATGGCAAGACAAGGCGGCATAGGTGTTATCCATAAAAACTTAACAATAGAGGAGCAGGCGGCAGAAGTTGATAAGGTAAAACGCTCGGAGCATGGGGTTATAACCGATCCGTTCTCTCTGTCACCAAACCATTACGTATACGACGCCAACGAGCTTATGGCCAGATACCATATATCCGGCGTGCCGATTACAGAAAACGACAAGCTGGTAGGTATTATTACAAACCGTGACCTGCGCTTTGAAACCGACCATAAGAAAAAAATATATGAGGTAATGACAAGGGAAAACCTTATCGTTACAAAAGAAGGTACAAGCCTTGATGAAGCTAAGAAAATAATGACCGCCCATAAAATCGAAAAGCTGCCTATAGTGGACGAAAAAGGCAATCTGAAAGGCCTTATAACAATAAAGGATATTGAAAAAGCAATTAAATACCCAGACTCCGCAAAGGATGTTCACGGCCGCCTTTTGGTTGGAGCCGCTATCGGCGCAAGAGGAGACTTTATCGAGCGGGCGGCGGCGCTTATTAAGATGAAGGTTGACGTTTTGGTTGTAGACACTGCCCATGGGCATTCATCAGGAGTTATTAAAGCCGTAAAGGAAATCCGAGCTAACTTTAAGGATGCTCAAATTATAGCAGGTAATGTCGCGACGGCTGAAGGCACTATTGCTCTTATCGAAGCAGGCGCCGATGCCGTTAAAGTAGGAATAGGCCCCGGCTCTATATGTACAACAAGAATTGTTGCTGGAATTGGTGTGCCGCAAATAACAGCTATTAGCGACTGTGCCCAGGCTGCAGCTAAGTATAACGTACCAATTATCGCCGACGGCGGAATAAAATACTCCGGTGATATAACAAAAGCTATCGGCGCCGGAGCAAGTGTTTGTATGTTAGGCAGTATTTTTGCAGGGTGTGAAGAAAGCCCAGGCGCAACAGAGCTTTATCAAGGCCGTAAATACAAGGTATACAGAGGTATGGGCTCTTTAGCCGCTATGGAAGCCGGAAGCAAAGACAGATATTTTCAGGATGAATCCAAAAAGCTGGTGCCTGAAGGGGTTGAAGGCCGTATAGCGTATAAGGGTCTTGCTGGGGACGTTATTTTCCAGCTTATGGGTGGCCTTAGAGCAGGTATGGGTTACTGCGGCTGTAAAACTATCGACGAGCTTAGAGAAAAGGCGTGTTTTGTACGAATAACAAGCGCCGGCTTAAGAGAAAGCCATCCTCACGATATTCAAATTACAAAAGAAGCTCCTAACTATAGCGTGGAGTATTAAAAGCTATGAAAAAAACAAGGGAAGTTTCAATAGGTGGGGTTAAAATCGGCGGCAGAAACCCCATAGCCATACAATCCATGACTAATACCGACACTAGGGATATTGCTAAAACAATCGCCCAGATACACGCCCTTGAAAAGGCCGGTTGTGAAATTGTCCGGGTTGCGGTTGTTGACGAAATAGCCGCAAAATGTATATATGACATAAAGCAAAAAATAAATATACCGATAGTTGCCGATATTCATTTTGATTATCGGCTTGCGCTTTCGGCTATCGCCGCCGGAGTCGACAAGCTACGCTTAAACCCGGGAAACATCGGCGACATTCATAGGGTAAAGGAAGTTGTTAAGGCCGCAACGCTCAAAAACATACCAATAAGAATCGGCGTTAATTCCGGCTCTCTTGAAAAGCACCTTATCGAGAAATATAAGGGTATTAGTCCGGAGGGTATTGCAGAAAGCGCAATGGGTCATGTTAAAATACTGGAGCAGCTTGATTTTTATGATATAATTATTTCTCTAAAGGCTTCCAGCGTGCCTTTTACGCTAAAGGCTTATAAAGTAATATCCGAACAGGTT
>CAZEYG010000051.1:0-9411 GCA_964516575.1 uncultured Defluviitaleaceae bacterium | reverse complement strand
ATAATCGACCTTATAGCCAGCGGCGTGGACGGTATCCATATTTATACGATGAACAGGCCGGAGCTTTGTAAGGGTATAATGAAAAACATACAGAATATTATTTAGAAACGGTTCATGACTTTGAGGTGACATAATGGAAATATTTGATATGTTAAAGAAAGAATTATTAAACAGAATATTGGTGTTGGACGGCGCAATGGGCACGTCAATCCAAAGGCTGGGGCTTTCAGGCTTAGACTACTGCCTAGGTGACAGGGGAATAACCGGTGAAAGCCTTATGGGTAACAACGAGCTGCTTACTTTAAGCCGCAGGGACGTTATTGAAGTTATACACAACGAATACTTAAAAGCCGGAAGCGATATTATAACCACAAACACCTTTAACGCCAACAGTATTTCCCAAGCCGATTATGGCACGGAAAGCCTTTGTTATGAGCTTAATTTTGAAGGTGCTAGGCTGGCAAGGCGTTGCGCCGATATGTTCGCTGCTGGTGGCAAACCCCGCTTTGTTGCAGGTTCTGTAGGGCCCACTAACAAATCTGCTTCTTTTGCAAGCGACAGCGGTGACGGCAGCAAAAGAGCTGTTACCTTTGACCAGCTTTTTTCAGCTTACAAAGAGCAGATAGAAGGTCTTGTTGACGGCGGATGCCATATTATTCTGATTGAAACTGTGTTTGACGCTATTAATGCAAAAGCGGCTCTTGTGGCGGCTAACTGTGTATTTAGAGAAAAAGGAACAAGACTTCCTGTTATGGTTTCTACAACAGTAGCAGACAAAAGCGGCAGAACACTGTCCGGCCAAACATTAGAAGCTTTCGCCTATACAATCCGCCATGAAAACATTATAAGTATGGGTCTTAACTGCTCCTTTGGGCCAAAGGAATTAATGCCTTATGTTAAAGAGCTTGCTTCCATTTCAGATAAATTTATATCAGTACATCCAAACGCCGGTTTACCTGACGAACTCGGACGTTACAGCCTTACACCGGATAATATGGCGGCTTATATAAAAGAGCTGGCGCTTAGCGGCGCAATTAATATTGCCGGCGGCTGCTGCGGAACAACCTCCGAACACATTGAGGTTATAACAAATGCACTTTCTGATATTAAGCCAAGAAGTTTACCTACCTTTGAAAAACGTACCGTATACTGCGGCCTTGAGCCATTTTATCTTTCAAAGGAAAATAACTTTTTCAATATCGGCGAGCGTACAAACGTAGCCGGTTCTAAGAGATTTGCAAGGCTTATACAAGAGAAAAACTACGACGAGGCTATTAAAGTAGCTTATGAGCAGGTTGAAAACGGCGCTTTAGCGATAGACGTAAACTTCGACTATGCCTTAATTGACGCTCCGAAGGAAATGACGACCTTTCTGTCTATGATTGCCCTTGTGCCGGAG
The DNA here is from genome assembly GCA_964516575.1 of uncultured Defluviitaleaceae bacterium. Lineage (GTDB taxonomy): Bacteria > Bacillota > Clostridia > Lachnospirales > WRBF01 > CAZEYG01. The sequence goes on along the minus strand of CAZEYG010000051.1, from coordinate 8,012 downwards.
ATTGCTAGAGTGCCTGTTATGATAGACTCTTCCGACTGGGAGACCGTTTTGTCCGGCATGAAGGCTATTCAAGGTAAACAGATTATAAACTCCATAAGCCTAAAGGACGGCGAGGAGTTATTTATTAAAAAAGCAGAAACAGTTAAGGAATTCTGTTGTGCCGTTGTGGTTATGGCCTTTGACGAGCAAGGTCAGGGCGATAGTTACGAACGTAAAACAGCCATATTAAAACGGGCTTATGATATTTTAGTTAACAAGGTTAACTTCCCGCCAGAGGATATTATCTTCGACCCTAACGTCCTGACTATTGGCACAGGTTTAAAAGAGCACGACAACTACGCCGTAGACTTTATTAATACAGTCAAATATATAAAGGAAAATCTGCCATATGCAAAGGTAAGCGGCGGGGTAAGTAATCTGTCCTTTGCTTTTCGGGGTAACAACACTGTAAGAGAAGTAATACACAGCATATTTCTTTATCATGCAATAAGCGCTGGGTTAGACATGGGTATCTTAAACACCACCGGGCTTCCAAGTTACGACCACATAGAGCCGGAGCTTAAAAGACTTGCCGAGGATTTAATACTAAACAAAGAAAGCAAAAGCATTGACGCCCTTACAAACTATGCTGGTAAGGATGGATACGAAAACGAAGCCCATAAAAAAGTTGTTGAATGGCGGCAGTATTCGCCTGGAGATAGACTTTGTTACGCTGTTGTTAAGGGGGACGATTCCTATGTTGAGGCTGACATAACCGACAGCCTAAAAGTATTCAGTTCACCTGTTGAGATTATAGAGAAGCCACTTATGGACGGCATGAATAAGGTAGGTCAGCTCTTTGCCGACGGAAAAATGTTTTTGCCTCAGGTACTTCGCAGCGCCGGTGTAATGAAAAAGGCCGTTAGTATTCTTACGCCTAAAATAAATGAGCATTTGAAAAGCTCAAAGAAAGACAGAAAAAGCGGCAAAATATTGCTGGCAACAGTTAAAGGTGACGTTCATGACATTGGCAAAAACATAGCCGGTATAGTCCTTAGCTGCAACGGTTATGAGATAATTGACATTGGCGTTATGGCAAAGCCAGATGATATAATAAAAGCGGCAAAAGATGAAACAGCGGACATAATCGGCGTCAGCGGGCTTATAACTCCAAGCCTTAAGGAAATGGGTATTCTTGCCGAAAAGCTGGAGCATGAGGGTATGGACGTTCCCCTTATTGTAGGCGGCGCAACCACATCCGAGCTGCATACAGCGGTAAAGTTATGGCCTCTTTATAATGGCGGCGTTGTCCACGTATCGGACGCTTCTGTTTCTGTTGCTGTTGCCGGTAATTTGATTCATAATAAAACAGAGTACTTGACCCAACTAAAAACCAGATATGAGCAAATATCCAAGGACTACGAAGAAACGGGCGGGCAGCGAGTTTCTATTAGATATGCCCGAGAGCACAGGTTTATTTGTGACTTTGAGACCGACATAACTATACCACAAAACGTCGGAACTACAGTCTATAACCACTATAACATTAAGGAATTGAGAAAGCATATTAATTGGAAGCAGTTTTTTGCCGCATGGGAGTTAACCGGCAATGAAGCCGGGCGTACTGATGAGCTTGAAAGGTTAAGAAATGATGCTGAAAAAATGCTGGATTCCTTTGAACGTGACGGCAGCGTTTCGGCAAATGCGGTTATCGGGTTTTTCCCGGCTAATGCGGTTGATGATTCTGTGTTTGTTTATAAGGAAAAAGGCAAACCCGTAGTTTTCAATATGGATAGGCAAACCGTTAAAAACAATGAGGATGTTTATATTTCTTTGGCCGATTTTATTGCGCCAAAGGATAGCGGATACGAGGATTATTTAGGCGGCTTTGCAGTATCTGTTTTTGATAAGGTGACAGCAGAAGCTCCATACGAGCAGATTCTTAGGGCAACTCTTTGCGACAGGCTGGCAGAAGCCTTTTCAGAGTTATTAGGTAATAATGCCGGAGGAATACGTCCTGCTTTCGGTTATTCATGTCTTAAAGAACATGCCGCCAAACAAGAGCTATTTGGCCTTCTTGAAGCAGAAAAAAACATAGGGGCAGGCCTTACCGAAACGTTTATGATGAAACCTAAATCAAGCACATGCGGCTTGTATTTTACAAATAAAAAGGCAAGGTATTTCAATATTAAATAATAATTATTAGGGGGAGTGGAAATGAAAATGAAAAGAATCGGCAGGCTTGTGATAGTGATGGTTTTAATGCTTATGTTTGTTTTTGGCATGGGAGCTTTAAAAGGTAATGCAACCGGCTTGATTCCCGGAAGCACGTCCGACCCCCTTGTCACCAAAAGTTATGTAGATGATATAGTCACTCAGATTATGTCAATTTTAAGCGGCACATCCGGAACAAACAACACGCCGAATCCGTCCTTAAACTTAGGGCCGACGATTACGAAGGAAGAGCTTATAAGGGCGGCTGTTTCCGAAATAGAGCTTATAAGCGGAAACACTAGATATTTACCTGTAAGCGCTAAAACCGGGCAGATTATTATCGGCCATGAAGGCACGGAAATTATTTTAAGAAGCGGCACGGCTCAAGCCTATAGCGGTGTTCAAAACGGTATAGTAAATATCACTAGCGGCAAAGAGCTTTATAACGGCAACAAGGTTGATGTTAATAATTTACTTATCGTTCCTCGCCATGACAGCCGAGGTGTAGCTGTTACGTCCGACGCCTGGTTTTTGATTAAAGGCGGTTACGATATGCTTAACTAGGAGAGATTTAAATGAATAAAGCTTTAAAAGGCCGTGTTTTCTTTAAAGCAAGGCCTGTACATAACCTTAAAAAATGTATAGCGGCGGCTGTCGGCTGTCTTATGCTTTTCTCCAATATGCAGGCGGCATACGGCGCCACCATATATTATCAGCGAACGGAAAAGGAAATAATCAGTAAAGGTGTTGTTTTGGAAAAGTCTAAGTTAGCTACTGACAAAGGGCTTTTGGATACATATATTCTTAGAGTTTCGCTTATGGACAATAAAACTAAGGTCAAGCCGGCTCAATCCACTGACGATTTCGGCCTTAAGGAAACAACTACAAGACTTCTGTCTAAAACCGGAGCGATTGCCGGGGTTAACGGCGATTTCTTTGATTTAGCCGGGACACATTCAAACCCTGTTGGGCCTGTGGTTACAGACGGAAGGCTGATTGAAGCCAACGAGCTTAACAACTCCGGCACCAAAAAATTCAGTACCTTAATTATAGGCAAAGACGGCAAGCCACTTATCGACTATTTAAAAACAGATTTAGAGTTTCTAAACGACGGCGTTGAAAACATAAAAGTTTTAGGCTACAACAAAATCGGCGATATGACAAGCTCTGTGTATATTGACAGAACGTCAATGCAGGATACAAAAAGCATAGACGAAAAGTTTGGCGTTGCAAAAATTGTAGTCGAAAATGGCGTTATTAAGGCAATCGGTGAGCCCTGGGCGACTGTCAGCGTGCCGGAAAATGGTTATGTTATCGTTGTTTCCGGCGAGGTTACGCCTAACATTCATTCCATAGCAAAGGTTGGCCAAAAGGCAGAGTTTAAGGCAACCGCGTCTGTTCCCTTTGACAAAATACAAGCGGCTATAGGCGGAGCGGGTAGGCTTCTTTCCAATGGTTATACGGTAGTAGACGACGGTTATGTTCCGGGAGGTGACCAGCCGAGAACAGCTGTTGGTTATAACGCCGACAAAACCGAGCTTATTATGATGGTGGTAGACGGCAGAAGCCATAGCGTAGGTGTCACCCATGACGAGCTGGCAAACCTTATGGCAAGAGCCGGCGCAAGTGACGCAATGCACTTTGACGGCGGCGGCTCAGCTACTATGGCTGTTAAAAAACCTGGAGAGGCCGATATAAGAGTTGTTAACACTCCTTCCGACGGGGCACAGCGAAAGATTTCAAACGCTTTGGGCGTTTACATAGAAGGTGATAAAGGTAAGGTTAGTCAGCTTGTATTAAAGCCTTCAAATACTAAGGTTTTTAAGGGCACCGGTCTGCCTGTTGCAGTATACGGCACAGATGGTTACAGCGATATTAACCTTCCTATAGGCAGCTTTACCGTGACAGCAAGTGGTAATATCGGTCAATACAGCAACGGCTTTTTTTATCCGACAGCTTCCGGCAAAACGGAGCTTAACGCTATCTATAACGGACTGACAGCCCAAACGTCGCTGGAATGCCTTGACCTGGCGGCTATATATCCCGAAAAAACAGTCATAAAAACAGGCATCGGCGGCAGCACCCTCCTATCATCAAGCGGCATTAGTAAGGACGGCGTTTCCGCGTATATTTACACAGGCATCAACTACGAAGTTGTGCCTTCAAGCCTTGGTCATATGGACGGTGATACGTTTATTGCAGACAACCACGGCGTTGGTTATATTAAATGTTACGTTGGTGCTATCGAAGCATACATAGACGTAAACGTAGGCAACAAAACAGTCACCTATTCGCCGTTTGAAGGCAAAGAGCCCATAAACTTTGCATCATACCCGGAAGGTGTAACAGGTAATTCCCAATATAAAACTGCTCAAGTCCATGGCGGAAAAAGCGCTGTTATGTTAAACTATAGGTTTTCTCAAAGCACTGAAACCCAAGCGGCATATACCGTGTTTGAAAAACCCATTGTTCTGACAGGTGATCCCCAAACAATAAGGCTTTGGGTATATGGTGACGGCTCAGGAAACTGGCTCAGAGCAAGGCTTAAAGACAGCGGTGGTAAGGAGATGGCTATAGACCTTGCAAAAACCATAGACTTTACAGGATGGAAACAAGTGGAAGGATATATTCCGCAAAATGTTAAATATCCTGTTTCTTTGGAAAGAATATATGTAGCGGCTGTATCCTCTGAAAACACTGCCGAATACACCCTTTACTTTGATGATTTAACCGGTGATGTTTTCGAGCAGTATGAGGCTGCCAAAAGACCCCAATCTACTATATTTACAGACAGATACCGCACCAAGCTAAACGATAAGCCGGCGCCGGGAGCTTTCGACGTTACCGTAGCAGGTGACATAATGTATTACGGCGAAGTTGCGCCGGAAAACTACGGAGAGCTTCAATCAAAAGCGGCGGCCTTGCTTGCAAAAGGCTCTTCCCTTGCTCTTATAGCCGGGGAGTCAGATATTCCCGAGGATATGCCGGCTGCAAAAACGGTTAAATACGGCGGAGGATATAGCTATCAAACGTATAATGACGTGGCTGTAGTACAGCTTAATGCCGCAGGCAGCGGCTTAATAGCGGCAGACCCGTCCCAATGGGAAAAATTTACTAAAGACTTGCAGGAAACACAATCCTCTCACGTTATAATACTTATAGATACTTTGCCGCTTAATTTCAGACAGTTGAAAGAATACGAGCTGTTTCAATGGGCTTTAAAAGATATTGGGAACACCGGCAAAAATATATTTGTTGTTGCATCAGAGGGCATGTCCAATTATGTTATTGTAAGGGATGGCATTCGTTATATAAACCTAGGCGCTTACCTGAATAAGGACAATACGATAAACGAAGGTTTTGGTATTTTAAGGCTTAGAATAAACGGCCTCGATATTAATTACGACATAACAGGACAAGATTAGGAGCAAAATTATTGGATACAAAAAACACCCCATTAACTGTATTTTCCGTGACGGCTATAACTGTATTCGGAAGGATTTTGTCACTTATAAGCTTTCAGCTTTATATGGGCTTTTATGGGCCAAAAGATGCAAATCTTAACATATACAGTTATGCCCTGGTTATGCCGAACACAGTTTTTACATGTATAGGTACGCTGCTGACCACAGTAGTCGTGCCTATATATTCAGGGCTATTAGCCAAAAAATCTACGGCCCAAGCGAAAAAATTCTTAGATGACATAATATCAATATCCTCCCTTCTTATAGGTGGGTTGATTATTGCTGGGGTTCTTTTGGCTCCTGTTCTCGTACATTTCAGCGGCTTTAAAGATACAAAGGAACAATTTGACTATGCGGTTTTTTCTATCCGTATGTTAATGCCGGTTATGCTGACGTATGGGCTTACCTTTATTTTTCAAGGTATTTTGCAGTCTAATGGAATGTTTAAGCTACCTGCCGCCGTTAGTATACCGTCAAGCCTTATCGTAATAATTTATGTGCTTTTATTAGGCGGAAAATTCGGTGTAACCGGCTTGTTGTTAGCCACGTTTATTGGGCTTCTAATGCAGGCTGTAATATTGCTGCCAGCTGTTATAAAAACCGGGTATAGATTTAAGCCGTCTTTTGATTTTAAAAGCCCCCATATTATAACGTGTTTGAAGCTAGCGGCGCCTGTGCTCGTTGGTGTTTCGGCATATCAGATTAACACCATTTTTAACACAACAATCGCCGCTAGGTTTAACAGCGTTACGCTTATGCAAAACGTTTATAACCTAGTTGTTGTTTCTATTCTTACGTTTGTTTATTCACTGGTGGCTGTTTATTATCCTCGGTTTACCGTTGAATGGGCCGATGATGACAAAACAGCATATAAAAAGTCATTAAAGGACGTTATGAGCATACTCATTTATTTACTCATTCCGGCAACCTTTGGTTTCATAGTTATACGATACAATTTGTTTAACCTACTAAGCAATTGGGGTAAGGTTACAACCGACGACGTATTAATCTGCGGAGATTTACTGGCGCTTTATTCTCTAGGCATATGGGCGCTGGGTTTTAAGGAGGTAATGGACCGGGCCTTTTATGCACAAAAAAACGCCAAAATTTCAGGCGCTGTCGGTGTAGTAATAATGGGGCTTAACGTTGTGTTTAACTTATCCCTTGTAGGAGCCTTAGGTCTTTATGCAATGCCCTTATCCTTTTCTTTGTCAAGCTCGATTGGTGTTGCTCTTCTGATAATACTAATGGGCAGAAAAATCGGCTCAATCGGCGGCGGCGTTATTATGTTAACGTTGAAATGCGTTGCTGCCGGGGCTTTAATGTACGTATTAACAGGTTTGGAAGTCAGTTTTATGGAAAACCTGTTAGATAACTCTATCATTTCAAGAATTATAAAGCTGTTTGTTCCGGCGGGAACAGGGGTTATAATCTACTTCATATGTACCTATTTTATGAACGTAACTATAAGCAGAAGTTTTGGCGCAAAACTCAAACAATTTTTAGCCAAAAGGCAAAAAACCACAACATAACTGCTATCGCTGCCCCTTCCTCAAAGGGGCTGTTTTTGACTTTAGGTTGGATAAATTGTATAACAAAAATAATACTAGCTGAATATTATGTACTATTCCTCTTGCAGAAAAAGGAGCGGGTAGTATGATGTACATTGCCATCATTTGCTGTTTAGCCGTAATATTAACGGAGCTAATAAAAAAGCTAGGCATTATAGAAGCGAGATATTATCTCCTGCTTTGCCTGGCTTTGATTTTAATGTTTAGTATAGCTTTTTATGGATATAAGGCTATTTTTATAGTGCCTTTGCAAGCCGTTTACTTTTTGGGCAGCTCAATAACCTGCTTTTTTTTGCTGCGCCTGTAAAGGATAAACCGGCGGCCTATTACCTGGACAACTTCAGAACGGCATCTGCCGGCTAAAGTATCCGCTACGTTTTTAGGTTCGTCATCGCAATTATCAAGTATCGCTAGCTTAACAAGCTCCCGTGCTTCCAACGCTTCGTCAACAGCAGCAGTCAGCTCAGGCGTAACTCCGCTCTTGCCTACGTGAAACAGCGGGCTTAAAGTGTTTGCAAGCCCACGTAAATAAGAACGTTCCTTGCCGGTAAGCATATCGTTTCCTCCTCAAGCCGTCAAACACGGCTATTCGTAATATTGCAGCAACAATTAAATCTTACAACTATTTTGTCACCACAATCCCCTTTTAAAGGGCTCCGACTAAAAGTTACGAAAGTAAGTTTTAGCTGGTAGGATAATATTCAAATTCAAGATTGTAAATTGATACGGTATCGCCTTCTTTTATGCCTAGTTCCATAAGTTTGTCGTTAATGCCTGATGTACG
>CAZEYG010000050.1:0-9443 GCA_964516575.1 uncultured Defluviitaleaceae bacterium | reverse complement strand
AATGGCTATTGCCGCCGCATGGAAAAGTGTGTTGTCTTTAGACGCTGATTTTGTTATAGGCCGGGATAACAGCTTTACGGAATTAGGCGGCCATTCGCTGCTTTTGTTCCAAGTTGTTGGGTTGCTTGCCACTGCCGGAATTACTGTTGACATAAAAACATTGGTAAATTATCCTGTACTGTCCGATGTAGCTAATGTTATCGATAAACAAAAACATACCGAATCAATTAAGACACCCAGAAAAGAAATAATAGATACAGACAAATACATACAATATATTCAGATGGCAAATATGCTTGACATCACACAGAAACGTTCATTTCACAACATTTTAATCACGGGCGGAACGGGTTTTCTAGGATGCCATTTGATATATGAATTCTTTACAAATACTGAAGCAGAGATTTACTTGCCCGTAAGAGGCGGCACAAATAGGCTTGCCGACTGTTTAACCTACTATTTTGGTAGCGGGGCTGATAAAATAATATCCTCTAAACGTATACATGTTTGCAGTCTTGATATTTCCAAAGAAATACCAAAGTTCGGTGTTCGCTTGGACGTTATTTTTCATACGGCGGCAGATATACGCCATTATGCACCATATGAGGTGATGTACGAAGCCAACGTTAAAGCTACGGAGAATATGATAAAACTTGCCAATGAATGGCATGATACATTATTTGCACACATATCAACAACGGGTGCTGTAAACCACCCCACTATTTGTGAAGTGGATACAGACCTAGGCATACCCTTTCACAATGTCTATGACCGTACAAAGCAGCTTGCTGAGATGTGTGTATTTGAAGCCGCTAAAAAAGGGCTTAAGTATGCCATATTCCGCATAGGAAACATTGCACCCAACTTAAAGACAAAACGTTCAGCCAAAACATCCGAGGGCAACATACTTCTGAGGTGGACTAAAGCCATAATGCAAACCGGGTTATTACACGAGAGTGACCATGCAATAGGATATGCTTTTGTAAATGAAACGTCAAGGGCATTAAGGCTTTTAACACAGCCCATTAGCCTGGAATCCAGGGTGTTTCATATAGATAACCCGCATAAGGTAAGGTTTAGTGAATTGTTTAAGCTTGCAGGGGTTAATGTTAAAATATTGCCCCAGGAAAAGCTTGTTAGTGAATTACGCTCACTAAGTCATTCCAAAGATGAAACTACAAGACAAGCAGCTATGGAATATCTCGGCAAGGTTTTGCAGGACGCCGCAAACAAAGACACCAACGACATAACCGAAGGTGAGGTTAAGCTTGACGCTACATTACTTCTGCTACGGCGGTTAGGCTTTGAATGGTCACAATTGACAGATGAATATATTCAATGTATTTAATACAGCACAAAAAATAATAAGGAGGTAATAAAATGAGTACAAAGAAAAACAATGAATCAACAGAAACAACCGAGGAAATCGTTTTTGAAGACAAAGTTAACAATCAAACAGAAGATGAAGAGCAAACAGTAGAAACAACGGCGATAAAAGTTATTGACACGGCAGCGGTTGATAAAATAATCCGCACAAATGTTTATGCTTCCATGGGTACGGGTATTGTACCTGTTCCGCTGTTTTCTTTTGCCGCTGCTTCGGGTATAAACATTAATATGGTGCGCCAATTATCCGCCCTTTATAATGTGGAGTTTAAGGAAGACATAGCTAAAAACATTATTACTTCTGTACTTGTTGCAGGCGCAGGGGTTTTGGCTACACCACTTATTGAGACGGCAGTTATTGGTATCCCTCTAGTAGGGCTGCCATTTGCCGTAGCTACAAGACCTGTGTTAAACGGCATGGGTACTTATGCCGTAGGGCAGATGTTTGTCACACACTTTAATCGTGGGGGAAGTTTTGTAGGTGCAAATATTGATGAAATGAAAGAAAGCTTTACTGCTGCATACAAAAACTCACGTGTCTGGTTAGGAGATGCAATAGCCGGTAAAAACAGCAAAAATCCGGAAGGTGTTTCGGCATAATGGAATCAAATCACATGGAGCATAACAAGGAAAATAACAAAGAAAACAGCACCGAAAGCAACAATGAGCTGTTAGAGCGGATTTCGTCTAAAAAGCTAGACTTATTTGTGTTGTTTTTAATTACTGCACTTGTTATGGTGATTCTTTGGCCCTTTGTCACAACGACCATTCAAGCTGGTTTTGTCGGTGTTTATTACAGCAGGCTTTTTGGCGGAACTGTTATGAATAAAACATGGGGCGAGGGCTTACAATTCCACGCCCCGTGGGACGACATTATACCCTATGATGCAAGAGCCCAGTCTAATGACTATAGCGTAACCGCATTGACAAAGGGTGGTCTTAACGTCAAAGTGGACATGTCTGTCATATGGTACATAAAAAAAGACCAGGCGGCCGAATTGCATAAAATCATGGGCCCGGAATATAAAACGGTGGTAATTGACCCATCTGTGGTATCTGTAGTTCGTAGTATAATAGGAAACGCAGAATTGAGCCAATTATATGACGGAAGCCCCCTAAAGCTGCAACAGGACGTTTTGAAATTACTTAGCGAAACGTTAAATGATGCCCCGTTTTCCATTCATTCCATACTCATAAGGGAAGTTAATTTGCCTGATAAGGTTGCTGGTGCAATATCACAAAAGTTTACATCCGAGCAAAATGTACTTGCCGAACGCTACAACGTACTCCAAGCCATAGAGCGGTATAAGCGAAACTATGTTGATGCAGAGAGTATTAGGTTTTCTCAAAGCATTATAAACGAAGGTATGAGTGAAGCATATCTGCGCTATCAAGGTATCGTTGCAACAAAAGAGCTGGCCGAATCAGCAAACGCCAAAATAGTCATCATAGGTGATAAGGATGGATTGCCGTTAATTCTAAACACCGACACCATTGCAAAGTCGGATACCCTGCCTGACGGCATAAATAAAGACGAATACCACAACAAGGAAAACCCTCGCAGAGAGAGCTTCCTTAGTTTGTACGACCAAATCGAAGAAACACTGGAACAACTGGACAGCATAACTAATGATGTATTGTCTGACTTCCCTTCTTCGGAAGAAAGCATACATAGCTCATCTACATTACCCCAGATTAGTAATGTGCCAACACGCGAGCCGGAGGGAGAGGACTAAAATGCCTTTACTAGCTATCAGTTGTATAGCTTTAAGCTTTTTAATCGGGTATTACGGCAGAGACCGAAAAATGGGTTTCTGGGGGTATTTTTTTGCATCTCTTTTACTCACCCCTTTTATTGGGGCACTGTTAGTTATTGTGTCAGATAAGAAAAAGACTGCCGCCACAAGACTTAAAAAAAAGGAGATTGAGTAAATTATGAAGCTGCAACCAATTTATTACCATGAACCCGATGTGTACAATATCGACGGATTCAAGCCGCATGTCATTGACAGGCAATATCTTAAAGATTTAGGCGTTAAAATTATTCCCGAGGACGACACTATTGATGGTCTTATCAGAGGCTCCCAGTCGTTTATTGATAGATTGTCTGAAAAAACAGTAATTCCCTCACCCAATGTTACAATTGAAAAGATTAACATTAACGAGGAATTAGAAATTCATAACTATACGCAAAGATGCCCAACGCTTACATACGAAGTGTCCCCTGTAAAGGGTTGTATGGTTGGATGCTTGTATTGCCTTGTGACCGATGGTGTTCATGAGCAATCTCTTGTGGCATACGACAACTACCACGAGTTATTAAACCGCTTTTTAATAGAGCATAAGGACACAGAGCATTACTACTATTTTTCTGCCAAAACAGAAGCATTTCAAGAGCCAACGCTGCAAACAGGCATAGCGCATAATATATTGCGGACGTTCATTGAACATTTCGATACATACCCGGACTCTAAGGCACGTTTGTTTATTGCGTCAAAATCCGGTTTAAAGCATTTGCAGGTTAAACACAATGGTGATTCTATAATAGATTTATTCATCAAGTTAAGGAGTAAGATGCAGTTTAATACAAGTCTATCCATACTGCCCACGCAGTTACGCACAATACTGGAGCCATACTCAGCTCCCACAGAGGAGCGCATGGCAGCCGTAAGGCTTTGCCAGGAGAATGGCATTTTGTCAAACTCTGCTTTAGTACAGCCTATTTTTCCGTCATTTTTAACAAAGGATCGCACAGATGCTTTCTTCAAAATGCTGCAGGATAATAACATCTGCAACTTTAAGCCAGAATTTTTGACCGTTTGTATGGAAAACCTTGCGTGGATTGGGCAGATGTTAGGCAGCATTGATTCAGACATGGAACGCTCATTATACGAGTATTACCTTGCCCCTGAGAACAAAAACCACAGGAAACAGCGTGGGCGTACGGCACCAGACAGAAAATGGAGCATGGATTGTATCGGTGACATGATGAATGATGCAAAAAAGTACGGCATATCTACATCCATTTGCTACTGGGTTAGGAAGGAACTAGGCATTTCGGAAGATATGATTCCGATTATCAACGAGAACGGGTTCCAATGCTTAGGTTATCAGCGCAGGCTTTTTGAGGGGAATTGCTAACATATGATAATCAACAAGTTTTTTGCCGAATTTGTTTATAAAAACTCAGGCGGTAAAAGGAATGCCATATATGTTGCGACGCTGTTAAACGGATTATGTATGGGCATAATTATGTACTCGCTTACGGTAGGGCTTGAGGATTACTCTGCTAATAATGTTGTTTCCCTGCGTGCGCTTTTGATGTTTGGGTTATCACTTGCGGCGTATTATTTCACGCAAAAGTTGGGCGGTCAGATTGTGTCGGCGGCTGTTTTGAAGGGTCTTGGTGATTTAGAGCTTAGAGTGATGGACAAGCTGCGCCGTGCCGATTATGAAACATATAACGAAATAAATACGGAGCTTGTTTATGCAACAGTGGGTGGTGACAAGTATGGCGCTGTTATGGCGGCACGGTTTTTAATCCCTACTATGTCGGCGATGATTGTTGTTGTTTTGACGGTTCTGTATATGTGTACAGTATCTATGCCCGGCGCTATGCTTGTTGCACTTACGTTTGTGTTGCTTATTCGCATACGTGGCACACTAGACGGCACAATAAGCCGACGCAAAGCTAAGGATGCTACAGCAACCGACAATTTTACTATGTCACTCAAGGATATAGTAGAAGGATTTAACGAACTTAAAATCAATCGTAGAAAATCGGAAGCACTTTTCACAAAAAAGATTACAAGTGCAAGTAAGGAGAAAAACATAAGGCTCATTGGAACAGAAATATACCAAATGAGTTCTATAGTGCTTGAACAGGCTACTCTGTTTTTGCCCCTGGGTTTAACACTATTCGTACTTCCTACGCTTTTTAATACGCCAACGGCAGACTTAGTGAGGATTATATCTGTTACGCTTGTTGTTATCTGGCCGGCTTATACATTGGTACAATTTGGTCCGGTTTCAGCGGCGGCTGCCGATATAGTAAAAAGATTGACTAATTTAGAGAGCCGACTAGATAAGGCAAATTTGGAAAAGGTTATTAAAAATGAAGACGATTACCCATTAGCGCCCCAGTTCTCGAACCTTTTGTGTAATGCAATTGAATTTGCATACCCAAAGCGGCAGGGTGATGAGAAAGTGTTTTCCCTCAAAATCGATAATTTCTACATAAATAAAGGCGAGCTTGTCATAATGAGCGGTGGTAACGGCAGCGGCAAAAGCACATTTATGCGGATTTTAGCCGGCCTTGTGCAACCAACAGCGGGTTGTATTCAAGTAGACGGCGTTAATCAATCATTAATTGGTCAAGCCAATTACCGTGCCATGTTATCGCTTATTATGACGGACTTTCACCTCTTTGACGAGTTATATGGCGTGGACAACACTGACGAGACGCAGTTTAATAAGTGGGTTAATAAATTAGGAATGCAGAGCAAGGTCACATACGGGCAGAAGTTACCCACAGAAAATCTATCCTCAGGGCAAAAGAAACGTATGGCATTGCTTGCCGCAATACTGGAGGATCGTCAAATTATGCTGCTGGATGAAGTAGCTGCAGACTTTGACCCATACTTTAGAGAGTTGTATTATAGGGATATTTTGCCGGAGCTCAAATCAGAGGGACGGACATTATTCGTTATATCTCATGACGACCGATACTATGACATAGCCGACAGAATACTTAGAATGAGCGAAGGTTCTATAGTGGAAGATTATACTCCTTAACGGGTAAAACAGCATGTAGGTATATGCCCACATGCTGTTTTACATACGAAGTGGTTACTCAATTTCTTGTAATGCCGACTTGTTTACTTTACCCGTTCGCTGATCAAGCGGCAGTTTATCTAACATAACAAACTTTTGCGGCACCATATAGTTTGGTAAGTTTTGCAACAGAAAAACCCGCAGTGCTTCTTTTGTGATGTCATTAGTATGCGGCACACAATATGCAGTCAAATATGCAGAACCCTTTGCATCATACATTGCTAAAACACACGCAGCCAGTAACTCCGAATGTGTCAAAAGTTTTGATTCAACCTCCCCTGGCTCAATTCGGTATCCGCTGATTTTAACTTGATTGTCCATTCTGCCACGAAAGCGCAATTCACCCTTCTCGTCACGCTCTGCCATGTCACCTGTGCGATACATAATCCGGTAGCATGTTTCATCAAGGAGTGGGTCGTAGTAAGGATTAGTTACAAACCGTGCTGCCGTTTCCTCCGGGCGATCCAAATATTCCATTGCTAATTGAGGACCCGATATACATAACTCCCCGTTATGGATATATACACGGTTTCTCCCTGTTGGAAAGCCTATTGGTATATCGCCATCGGGTTCATTAGCACGTAACTTGTGCGCTGTAACATAAACAGTGCATTCAGTCGGGCCATAGAGGTTGTATATATCATAGCTGCGATTAGTATATGTACGCATAACTTCCCCACCTGTCAACAAAAACTTCAAGTATTTGTTGTCAAAACTTCTCATATATTCTATGCCTAATTGCGTAGTAAGGAATGTAGCATCAATTCTGTTTTTCATCATAAAGCGATGTATACTTACAAGAGATAAGCGCTCAGCGTCATTCATCAGATATATCGTTCCCCCTGCGGTGAGTATGGGCAGTGTAGAAAGCAGAAACGAGTCAAACGCAACATCGGCTTGTACGCCAAATTTAATGCCGTGGGAAATGTTCAAATGGTTGCAGTGCATTTCGCAATAAGCCATAACTGCACTATGAGAGATAATAACGCCTTTGGGTAAACCTGTGCTTCCTGAGGTATAATAAACAACCATTGCTTCGTTATTCGGGAGCTTGGTTTTTATGTCGTCTAATATAAATTCTAAACGTTTCGGAGGAGTAGACAGGCTAATTGGAACGTATGCTGCGCCGGCTTTTACTATGCCTAACGACTGGGCTATCCATTCCTCACTACGCTCCATCTGTAATGGCACCATATTTCCCACACCGGTAATATGCTCTTTTAAGCTTTCTGCAATTGCGTCTGAGCGGTTGTCCAATTCTTTATAGCTCATTTCTTTCCCGTTGAAAACGATAGCAGGGCTATCGGCGTATAATTTAACAATCTCACGAAACTTTGAAATAAACATAATTACCTCCAAAAATGTAATTGGTTTGCATTATTTGTTTACGGTGTTACAATATTAAACGTAATATTGGGAGCGGAGAGTGTTTTTTAGAAATTGCTATAAAAAAATCTTCCTCCTTACCTTAACAGCTATGTTGACTTTGTAAAAAATTCAAGCGAAATCAGTCGAAGCTAAACGAAGCGAGAAGCTTTAACTTGCTGACCTTTTACCGCTACCTAGAACTTTCTGACCAAAGTTACCGTGATTGTATAGAAGAAAAAATACCGCCCATAAATAGGAAAAACACAAGAGGGATTACATAGTAAGTAAGAAATACGCTTCTGTTTCGCAAGTCAAGCTTGAATTGCAATTTAACGCCTTCTATTATCGATAACATTTTAATATTTGTTTTCTGCACGTCATCATCTCTGTTGTAAAACGAATTGAATAATCTAACTTTACCATCTTTCAAGCTTAACGTATCTCCGACAAGCAGAAACATCTTGATAAACAGATTATTCATTTCCGTTTTCCTCCCAGTATTTACGCAAATGTTCGATTTCATCTGTCTTGATTTTCTTGTTTTTATACAACATAGATACAAGTCGACCTGCATCACCGCTAAAAATCTTGTCAATAAAGTCTTGGGTCTGCTCCAATGCGTATTCCTGCTCAGTGATTGTTGGTGAGTAGCATGAAACTTGTTTTTGCTTCTCTTGCGTTAAAAATCCTTTTTCAACAAGCCTGCTTATTAATGTATATATTGTAGTTTCCTTCCAACCCTTCAAAGCCATTAAGGTTCTTACAATATCAGAGCTGGTTGAAGGGTCGTCATTCCCCCAAACTACTTTCATAACTTCAAGCTCGGTATCTGCAATTTTGTTTTGTTTATTCATAGTTACCCCTACTCTACAATTATAGCGTTAACATTACTCTACGCCAATAGAGTGATATTGTCAAGAGGAATTTAAAATTTTACATTTGGTACATAATTAGCTTAGAACTTGTACTCATGACACAAATGAAAAAATAGCAAAACTCATAAAAAAGACAATCCGCCAATGCTATATTCAACAGACCTAACCGACATACAGTGGGGTAAGTTAAAGCATCTGTAATGACGTAGGTAAATATGGGAACAGAAAAACGCCACAACATTAAGTCCAGTTGTGGCGGCTAAGGTATTAATTTGCCCCTTAAGGGGCGGGAAAAGCGGCAAAGACGATGTAGCTTGAACAAAGTGAAAACTAGCGTCTTTAGGCGCTAGTCGGTAACAAGGGCTTATAGCCCTTGGGGAAACCACCCGTTTGGCGGGTGGTCCTCATTAAATTATTTATCCTCTGTTATAGCATATTCCATAACAGGAGTCCCCAGCTTAACATGCTGTTCAATAACTTTTTTGGCTTTATCAGGAGTCATTTTTACATAAGTAACCTTTTCGCCTTTATTATCAATAATTTCAACAATTGGTTCCAGCCTGCAGATACCAATACACCCTGTTTGGGTTACTAAAACATTATCAAGCTGCTGCGCCTGAACCTCCTCTAAAAGAGTAGTCATAACAGGTCTTGCACCTGCCGCAATACCGCAAGTGGCCATGCCTACAATAATCCTAATGCCGTCCTGTTCTGTTCTTTCTTTTACCTGCAGCTTTGCTTTGTCACGTATAGCCTTCAGTTCTTCTAAAGATTTCATACGTTCACCCCTTATATATTATAAGATATACTTTCGATTATACAAGTAAATACATTAAGCACTTATTAATTATATTATAACATTAACAAACAATCCTATCAATACATTTGTTGCAAAAAAGCAATAATATCTTCGGGGGAAGGCGCCGTATCAAACTCAATAAACCTTTCCCTCCCGCTAATATTCTCCAAGTAATGAGCATC
>CAZEYG010000049.1:6811-9444 GCA_964516575.1 uncultured Defluviitaleaceae bacterium | reverse complement strand
AAAGGAGGAACCAAAAATGAGTACCTTAAACATCGCACCATACATCCAAAAGCTTAACTCCCTCGATTTCAAGAACATGTACATGAACGATTTTTTCCTAACATGGGACAAATCCGACGACGAAATCCACGCTGTTTACGCCGTAGCCGACGCCCTTAGAAACCTTCGTGAAAACAACATATCCTCACGTGTTTTCGATAGCGGCCTTGGCATATCCCTTTTCCGTGATAACTCGACTCGTACCCGCTTCTCCTTTGGCAGCGCCTGTAACTTACTTGGCCTTGAGGTACAAGACTTAGACGAAGGCAAAAGCCAAATAGCCCACGGCGAAACCGTCCGTGAAACAGCTAATATGATCTCCTTTATGGCCGACGTTATCGGTATCCGTGACGATATGTACATAGGCAAAGGCCATACATACATGAAGGAAGTAGCCGACGCTGTAGAGCAAGGCCATAAGGACGGTGTTTTAGAGCAGCGCCCAACCCTTGTTAACCTCCAATGTGACATAGACCATCCGACCCAATCCATGGCCGACATGCTTCATATTATCAACCACTTTGGCGGCGTAGAAAACTTAAAGGGCAAGAAAATCGCCATGACATGGGCATATTCACCCTCCTACGGCAAACCCCTTTCCGTGCCTCAAGGTGTAATCGGCCTTATGAGCCGCTTTGGCATGGAGGTTCACTTAGCTCATCCAAAGGGTTACGAGGTTATGCCCGAGGTTGAAGCCGTAGCCGCTAAAAATGCTGCCGCTTCCGGCGGTAAATTCGTAAAATCCAACGACATGGCCGCCGCTTTTGAAGGCGCCGACATCGTATATCCAAAAAGCTGGGCGCCTTTTGCCGCTATGGAAAAACGTACTATATTATACGGCAACGGCGACAACGACGGCATAAAAGCCCTTGAAAAAGAGCTCCTTGGCCAAAACGCCAACTTCAAAGATTGGGAATGCACAGAAGACCTTATGAAGAAAACAAAAGACGGAAAAGCCTTATACATGCATTGTCTGCCGGCCGACATAACCGGCGTTTCCTGCAAGGAAGGTGAGGTTGCCGCTTCCGTATTCGACAGATACCGTACCCCACTTTACAAAGAAGCTGGCTACAAGCCATACATCATTGCTGCTATGATTTTCCTTGCAAAGGTCAAAGACCCACAAGTCATTTTATCAAAAATGGCAGACCTTAAGCCATCCAGGTTTTGCGAATAATAAGACCATGGGGCTCTGCCCCAAACCCCGCAAGGGGCTTGCCCCTTGACCCGTTGAAATGGCTTCGCCGTTTCAGATAAAGTCCTTTGCTGCTTTCTTTCAAGAAAGAAGTGGGGTTCGGGGCAACGCCCAAATAATAATCACTCACCCTCAAGGAGGTATATATAATGATAGAATTCAAAAAAGTGTTAGAGCTTGCAGAAGGTTATAAAGCCGACATGACTAAGTTTTTACGTGACATGATAGCAATCCCCAGCGAAAGCTGTGATGAAAAACTAGTTGTCCTTAGAATAAAAGAAGAAATGGAAAAAGTAGGTTTTGACAAGGTAGAAATCGACCCAATGGGTAACGTCCTTGGTTACATAGGCCACGGCAAACACATTATCGCTATGGACGCCCATATCGACACAGTTGGTATCGGCGACATCAGCCTTTGGCAATACGACCCATACAAAGGCGCCGAAGAAGACAACGTAATCATCGGCCGCGGCGGCTCAGACCAAGAAGGTGGCATGGCTTCTATGGTTTACGCTGGTAAAATCATCAAAGACTTAAAGCTGGAAGACGACTACACCCTCATAGTTGTTGGCTCTGTCCAAGAAGAAGACTGCGACGGCCTTTGCTGGCAATACATAGTAAACGAAAGCAAAATCAAACCCGACTTTGTTGTCATAACCGAGCCAACCTCCTGCAACGTCTACAGAGGCCATCGTGGCCGCATGGAAATCAAAGTAACCGTTAAAGGCGTAAGCTGCCACGGCTCCGCTCCTGAGCGTGGTGAAAACGCTATATTCAAAATGGCTCCTATTTTAAAAGAACTTGAAGTGTTACATACAAAACTCCATTACGACGAGTTTTTAGGCAAGGGCAGCTTAACCGTTTCAGAAATATTCTTTACTTCCCCAAGCCGCTGCGCCGTAGCCGATAGCTGTACAATAAGCATAGACCGCCGCCTTACATGGGGCGAAACATGGGAAGGCGCTATTAAAGAAATCGAAGCTCTGCCAGCCGTTAAAGCAGCCGGCGCCGTCGTGGAAATGTATCAATACGACAGACCGTCCTACACCGGCCTTGTTTACCCAACAGAATGTTACTTCCCAACATGGGTTATCCCCGAAGACCATGAAGCCTGCAAGGCTCTCGTATCCTCCTACGAGTCACTTTACGGCAAAAAACCCCTTGTTGACAAATGGACATTCTCAACAAACGCCGTTTCAATCATGGGCCGCTACGGCATACCATGTGTAGGTTTCGGCCCCGGCCATGAGGATCAGGCTCATGCGCCAAACGAAAAGACCTTTAAAGACGAACTTGTTATGTGTGCGGCCATGTATGCCGTTATACCATCGATGTATTGCGGCGGCAATTAAATCTTACATCTAATTTGCCGCCGCAACCCCCTTCATAAGGGGGTCAA
>CAZEYG010000049.1:0-6711 GCA_964516575.1 uncultured Defluviitaleaceae bacterium | reverse complement strand
TTTACCCTGCATGAAACTCTTGCGATAATAAATATAACGCCTGTAGGTAATCTGCGTTTTGCAAAAGCCAGATTGCAAAGCGCTGTACAAACGCCCGGAAGCCAGAGCCGGCCGCCGTACAAACGCACTGACACTTACCGCCGGGCCGCATATTTATTGTCGCATAGAGTTTTATATACTATTACGAACCTGTGAAAATCAAAGGAGGTCAATAACAGTGTTAATAGGCAACGGCAGACTTATAACAAGAGATAACGAAAACACCTTCATAGAAAACGGCGCCGTATATATTGAAGGCGCTAAAATCTTAGAAACAGGTCAAACAAAGGCTCTAAAAGCCAAATACCCTGACGCTGAATTTATAGACGCCGGTGGCAGGGTTATTATGCCCGGCCTTATAAACACCCACCATCATATTTACAGCGCTTTTGCCCGTGGGTTAAACCTAGGTAACTCACCAAAAAGCTTCCAAGAAATTCTTGAAACCATGTGGTGGCGCATAGACAAGGCTTTATCCCTTGATGACGTTAAGTACAGCGCTTACGCCACGCTTATAGACTGTATCAAAAACGGCGTAACAACCGTCTTTGACCACCATGCTTCCCCCTTTGCTATAGACGGCAGCCTCTTTACAATCGGTGACGTTTCCGAAGCGCTGGGTATCCGTGGCTGTTACTGTTACGAAGTCTCCGACAGAGACGGCGAAGAAATAACCGACCAAGGTATAACCGAAAATACAGCCTTCATAAAATACGCCAAAGACAAGGGCGACATGTTAGCCGGAATGTTCGGCCTTCACGCTTCCTTTACATTATCCAACAAAACCCTGGAAAAATCCGTGGCTCAAAAACCCGATTACGCCGGGTTCCATATCCATGCCGCCGAAGGCCCCGAAGACGTGAGCTTTAACCAAGAAAACTTTGGGAAACGTGTTATAACCCGCCTTAACGATTGTGGCATATTAGGAGAAAAATCCATAGCTGTCCATTGTATCCACGTAGACGAGACAGAAATCGACCTTTTGAAATCAACCGATACAATGGTTGTCCATAACCCCGAATCCAACATGGGTAACGCTGTAGGTGTCTCCCCTGTTCTGAAATTTGTCCAAAAAGGCATTTTGACCGGCCTCGGCACAGACGGTTATACAAGCGACATGTGCGAATCCCTGAAAGTCGCTAACATCCTCCAAAAACACAACGAAAAAAATCCTTCTGTAGCATGGGGTGAAATCCCTCAAATGCTGTTCGACAACAACAGAAGAATTGCAGCTAAGTATTTCGACACTCCCGTTGGCCAGTTAACCCAAGGCAGCGCCGCCGACGTGGTTATAATGGACTACGACCCGCTAACCCCAATGAACGGTGATAACGCCAACATGCATATTTTATTCGGTATGACCGGCCGCCAAGCCGATACTGTTATCATAAACGGCAAGGTTGTAATGAAAGACAGAGTCATCCAAACGGCCGACGAAAAAGAAATAATGGCTAAATGCCGTGAAACAGCGGTTAAGCTGTGGGCTAGAGTGTGATTAAAACCTTAGGGGCTTCGCCGCTATTAAAACCTTAGGGGCTTCGCCCCTAAAACCCCACAAGGGGCAAGCCCCTTGACCCACAACAAACGCCGCAAGCGGCGTTTGTTATAACCCCAGTAAAAGCGATGCGCCGCTTTTGCTGATAATAAGAAAGGGTGTGTAACAATGAGCGAACGAATGAAACAAATACCATTCGACAGATTAATGGATTGGATTTTAACAGAATATAAAGAACACGGCACCATATTCGGTATAGACAAATCAAAGTTCTATAAAACCTCCGGCCAAAAAACCCTTCCCATATTTGGCGAAGCGTTGGAAACCCCCTTTGGCCCAGCTGCCGGCCCCCATACCCAGCTGGCGCAAAACATCGTGACCTCCTACATAACCGGAAGCCGCTTCTTTGAAATCAAAACCGTCCAAACATTAGACGGCGAAGACCTGCCCGTTTCAAAACCCTGTATAAACGCCCAAGACGAAGGCTTTAACGTAGAATGGTCAACCGAGCTTTACGTTAACGAAGCCTTTGAAGAATACGTCAAGGGTTATATAGCTATTAACGTTTTAAGTAAGGAGTTAGGCATGGGCGGAACCGGCTTTGTGTTTAACATGAGCGTCGGTTACGACTACGAGGGTATTACATCCAAAAAAATTAATACATATATCGAAGGCTTAAAGGATGCCTCCGAAACCGACATATTTAAAGAATGTAAAAAATACCTGCTGGATAACTTAACCAACTTCAAAAATGTAGACAAAACCTTTATCGACGGCATTTCACCAACCATCTGCCGCTCTATAACCCTGTCTACCCTCCATGGCTGCCCAGCAAACGAGATTGAAAAAATCTCCAACTACCTATTAACCGAGAAAAAATTAAACACCTTCATTAAATGCAACCCAACTATCTTAGGTTACGACCACGCTAGAGAAATCTGCGACCGAATGGGTTATACCCATCTTGCCTTTGACGACCACCATTTCAAAAACGACCTTCAATACGACCTAGCCGTTGAAATGATTAAGCGCTTAAAGGACACAGCTAAAGCCCAAGGCCTAGAGTTCGGCGTTAAGTTGACAAACACGTTCCCCGTCCAAATACAAAACGGCGAGTTACCCGGCGAAGAAATGTATATGTCCGGCCGCTCTCTTTACCCGCTGTCTATAAACGCCGCTTACAAGTTAGCTAAAGCCTTCGACGGCGACTTACGTATATCCTACTCCGGCGGCGGCGATTATTTCAATATCGACAAAATATTCGATACCGGTATTTGGCCCATAACTATCGCCACAACCGTTTTAAAACCCGGCGGTTACTCACGTATGCAACAAATCGCCGATAAACTGGAGCAAGCCGACTTTAAACCCTTCAGCGGTTTAGACCTACCTAAGCTTCAAGCCCTTGCAGAAGGCATAGACCCTAATCACGTTAAGCAAAAGCGGCCTGTAACCTCAAGGAAAATCGAGCAGGAGGTTCCCCTTATCGACTGCTATATTTCCCCATGTAAAAACGGCTGCCCAATAAACCAAGACGTGCCCGAATACATCCGCCTTGTAGGCCAAAAGGATTACTTAGGCGCCTTAAAGGTCATAACCGAGCGCAACCCAATGCCCTTTACAACCGGCACAATTTGCGCCCATCCATGTATGGACAAATGCACAAGAATAGATTATGATGAACCTGTATACATCCGTCAGGAAAAACTTGTCGCCGCCGAAAAGGCCTACGACCAGCTTGTTTCAGAGATTAACCCATCAGAAGCCAAAAAAGCCCTTAAGGTCGCCGTTATCGGCGCCGGCCCCGCTGGTCTTGCAGCGGCATATTTCCTGGGTAAAAACGGTTATGACGTTACGGTCTTTGAAAAACGTGATATATTAGGCGGTACAGTAGCCGCCGTTATCCCCGACTTTAGAATATCCGAAGCCGCTTATCAAAAAGACATTGAGCTGGTTAAAAAATACGGCGCAAAGTTTATAACCGGCGCTTCCCCCGACTTTAACGTTAAAAACCTATTTGAGCAAGGTTACAAATACATATTTATAGCAACCGGTGCCTCAAAAGAAAGCAGCTTAAAGCTGGACGAAACCGATAAACAACCTCTTAACGTTATCAGCTTTTTAGAAAGCCTGAAAAAAGGTGAGGTAATAAACCTTGGCAAAAACGTAGCCGTTATCGGCGCCGGTAACTCCGCAATGGACGCCGCCCGAGCCGCAAAACGTGTGCCCGGCGTGGAAAACGTCTATATCATCTACCGGCGTACAAAAGCCCTTGCCCCAGCCGAACGTGAGGAAATCATCCTTGCCTTAGAGGACGGCGTAAAGTTCTGTGAGTTGACGACCCCTATGTCCCATAAAAACGGCGTTCTTACATGCCAAAAAATGGAGCTTGGAGAAAAGGACGCTTCCGGAAGAAGAAAACCCGTGCCCATAAAAGGCGAATTTTTAGAGCTTAATATCGACACAATAATCGGCGCAACCGGCGAATCTGTCGAAACCTCCGTCTTAGAATCAAACGGTTTAGCCATCGAATCCGGCAAGGTAAAATACAACTCAGAAACCGGCGAAACAAACGTGCCTAACGTATTTATCGGCGGCGACGCTGCTTACGGCCCGTCAACAATCGTTAAGGCAATGTCCTCCGGCCTGAAGTTCGCCGCCGTCCTTATGGAGCGAGAAGGTGAAAGCCTTGATATTCAAGACTTCACAGGTCAATTAAACAATGATAAAATCATCTGTGACAAAAAAGCAGTTCTTTGTAATACAAAACCGGCTGGCTGCGAACACGAGCGCTGCTTAGAATGCGGTTATGTATGTAACATCTGCATGGAGGTCTGCCCCAACAGAGCTAACGTCGTTATTAACGTACCCGGCCTTAAGATGCCCCAAATACTCCATCTTGACCCGCTCTGCAACGAATGCGGAAACTGCGCCAGCTTCTGCCCCTACGACTCAGCGCCTTATAAAGAAAAGTTTACATACTTCAATAGCTTAGACGATTTTGAAAATAGCGAGCAGGTTGGTTTTGTCATACTAGACTGGGATAACAAAAAGGTTAATGTCCGCTTTGCCGGGAAAATCACAACTACCTTCCTTGACGAATGCCATAAGGACATACCCTGCCAGCTTTACAGCTTTATGAAGACCTTTGTCGATAATTATTCTTACATGCTTTAAAAAAGCTGGAAGGTGGCTTTGCTAATGAATCCATACTTAAAATCATATGCTAAGCTGGTAGAGTTTTTAGCAGAGGTTTTAGGCCAAAATTCTGAAATAGTGCTCCACGACGTAACTAGCGGCGAGCCTGTTGTTGTGGATATACGAAACGGCGAGATTAGCGGGCGTGCAATAGACACGCCTGCTAGTCAGCACGTTCGCAGGATTTTAGAATTCGCTAAAACCTCCGGCGTTAGTTATACTTCAAACAGCGTCACAGGAACGAAAAACGCCCAAAACATCCGCTCTATGTCCTTCTTTATCCGTGACGAAAAGGAAAATCTTGTTGGCCTGCTTTGTATAAACACAGATAACCTCCAGCTTATCAGTATGCGAAACTATTTAAACAGCCTCATAGGTGATACCGATAAATACCAAGACGACGTTATGCTTGAACAGCTTAACATAAGCGCCGAAGAACAAACTATGAAATGCATAAGTAATATAATAGCAGATAATTCCATTGACCCTACGTCCTTGTCACAGGACGACAAAACGCTTATAATAAAGACGTTGTACCAATCAGGGGTTTTTGTGCTGAAGGGCGCCGTTAATATTACGGCCAGAGCCCTCGAAATGTCTATCCCCAGCGTCTATCGTTACATGAAGCTGGTTAAAGAGGAGGCAAGCGCCCCCGAACAGGCTCAACAGCTTAAATAATCTTTTAAGCTGTATCAGATTGTTGACGCTAAACTTTCCTAATCTTTAGCGTAACAGACTAAGGTGGCTTTGCCACTTTTACGAAAAAATTAAGGAGGAAGTTATGGACAAAATCAAACATCTAAAATGCTCTAAGTGTGGCAAGCTGGTAGACGAATCGGTTATGTATTGCTGCCCGGTATGCGGCACAGAAGGCACGCTGGACGTTGAATACGATATCCAAATGGTAAAAAAAGAGCTTACCAGAGAATATCTTGAATCAAACAAAGACCCAAACATATGGCGTTATCAGCCGATTCTGCCCCTAGACGGCCTAACAGGCGCCGCCGCCCTACAAATCGGAAGCACTCCCCTTTATAAATCCGAGCGGCTGGAAAAGTTACTTAACGTTAAAAACGTATACCTAAAGGACGAGGGCAGAAGCCCAACCGCTTCCTTTAAGGACAGAGCCTCTGCTGTTGGCGTAGCTAAAGCGGTAGAGCTTAAAAAAGACGTTATTTGCGCCGCCTCAACAGGTAACGCCGCCTCTTCATTATCCGGCTTTGCCGCCTGTATTGGTATTAAAAACTTTATTTTCGTGCCAAAAGCAATCCCCGAAGGCAAGCTCACCCAGCTTCTCATATTCGGCAGTAAAGTCGTCCTCGTAGACGGCGACTACGACACAGCTTTCGACTTCTGCATGAAAGCCGTAGAGCATTTCGGCTGGTATAACAGAAGTTGCGCCATTAACCCATATCTTGTCGAGGGTAAGAAAACAGCCGCCTTTGAAATCATCGAGCAACTTAACTTTAACATACCCGATAAGGTTATTATGTCCGTTGGTGACGGCTGCTCAATATCCGGCGTCTGGAAAGGTTTTAAAGAATTCTACGATTTAGGTTTAATCGATAAGTTACCTCAAATGGTTTCCGTCCAGGCTAAAGACTCAAACCCTGTTAACCGTGCGTTTAACGCCGGTAAGTTCGAGTTCGATTATATCCCGCCGAAAACCATCGCCGACAGTATCTCCGTCGGTATCCCACGAAACGGTTACAAAGCTCTTAACGCCCTTAAAGAAAGTAACGGTTTAGCAATCGACGTTTCCGACGAGGAAATCCTACAGGCTATGACCTCTCTTGCCAGAAACACAGGCGTATTCGGCGAACCGGCCGGTGTTACTGCATTTGCAGGCTTTACAAAACTTGTCGATAGTGGCATAATAAAGAGCAACGAAAGCGTTGTATTTGTCGTTTCAGGCAGCGGCCTAAAAGACGTTAAGTCCGCCCAACTTGCCGTGACACGCCCCGAGCCAATAAAGCCCG